>NZ_JALQDH010000013.1:0-114118 GCF_023631365.1 Caballeronia sp. INML2
GCGACCGGGTCGTCAAATCCCGCCCTAAACGGTACACCGTTCGTTATCTAAGAAAAGACCTTAACTGAACGGCATTAGCCCGCGCGGCTGCCTTTTTTGCTTTCGGGCGACGAATCTAGCGCGCGAAGCGCTTCGCCCATTCGGCCGTCGCGGCGCTGTAGAACGTGTCGAGGGAATCGGTCGAGACATCGATGCCCAGATGCCGCGCCGCTGCGACGAGCGCCTGGAGAGGCGCGTGCCGATCGAGCGGCGCCGCGCCCGTCTGCTTGCTCAGTTTCTCGCCGACGTCGTTGTTGACGACGGCCACATGCAGATAAGCCGGCGTCGGCACACCGAGGCAGCGCTGGAGATAGATCTGCCGCGCGGTCGAATCGAGCAGATCCGCGCCGCGCACGATGTGCGTGATTCCGGCGTCGGCGTCATCGACGACGACCGCCAGTTGATATGCCCACAGCCCGTCCGCGCGCTTTAGCGCGAAATCGCCGACCTCGGTTGCGAGATTCTGCGTTTGCGGTCCTTGCCAGCGATCGACGAACGTAACGACCGCCGCATCGCCATCCGGCACGCGCAGCCGCCATGCGCGCGCGGGCTTGCCATGCAGGCCGCCGCGGCATGTTCCCGGATAGGCGAGCGTCGCATGGCGCGCGTGCGCGTGCACCAGCGAATCCGCGATTTCGCGTCGCGTGCAGCCGCAGGGATAGATGAAGCCTGCCGCCTGAAGACGTTCGAACGCGGCCTGATATGCATCGCCGCGCTCGCTTTGCCAGACCGGCGGTTCGTCCGAAGGCATACCGAAATGCGCGAGCGTCGCGAGGATTTCATCGGCGGCCCCGGGCACGGTGCGCGGCGCATCGACATCCTCGATGCGCACGATCCAGCTCCCGCCGTGCGCGCGGGCATCGAGAAAACTCGCGAGCGCGCTGACGAGAGAACCCGCGTGCAGCGGTCCAGTGGGCGAGGGCGCGAAGCGGCCGCGATAGGTCATCGGGCTCTTGTCGATCTCTAGGCCGCGCGGCTAACCTTTGCGTCGGGATGGCAAGCCGGGCACGTTTCGCCTGGCTTGTAGAACGGCGACATCTGATCTTCGACCGACACCACCGCGCGACAGCCGAAGCACTGCGCGGTCGCGGTGGGCTGCAGGTTCGGATCGAGCGCCGTACGGTAATCGAACACGAAGCATTCGCCGGTGTAATGCGCGCCGCCCACTTCCTCGAAGTACTTCAAAATGCCGCCTTCGAGCTGATAAACGTGCTCGATGCCGACTTCCTTCATGTGAATCGCGGCCTTTTCGCAGCGGATTCCGCCGGTGCAGAACGACACGACGGTCTTGTCCTGCAGATCCGCACGATTTTGCTCGATCACCTCGGGAAACTCGCTGAATTTCGTGATGCGGTAATCGAGCGCGTCGTCGAACGTGCCGACGTCCACTTCGAATGCGTTGCGCGTGTCGAGCATCACGACCGGACGACCTTCGTCGTCATGGCCGCGGTCGAGCCAGGCTTTCAGCGTGGGCGCGTCGACGGAAGGCGCGCGACCGAGTTCCGGCTTGATCGCGGGCTTTTTCATCGTGATGATTTCGCGCTTGAGCTTCACCAGCATGCGGCGAAACGGCTGCTTCGCGGAGAGGCTTTCCTTGAACTGCAGATCGGCGAAACGGCCGCCGAAGAGGGCATCCGTTCGAATGTAGTCGATGAATTCGCGGACTTCGGCAATCGGACCGGCAATGAAAAGATTGATGCCCTCCGGCGCCAGCAGAATCGTGCCTTTCAGGCCGAGCGCGTTGCAGCGTTCGGTGACGAGCGGCCGCCACGCGGGGCCGTCCTCGATGGTGACGAATTTGTAGGCGGAGAGATTCAGAATGCTCATGATCGGATGACGCGCAAACGGCTGTAACGGGTAAAAAGTGCGCGGATGAAACGCGCGCAAAACACGTATTATCCCGCAAACGGCGCGTGGCTCTCCGGGATTCGATCTGCCGTGTCGCCGGGTCTTGCGCGTGCGCAATGTCGGGCGTGCGCGCAGGCCTTATCCGTTCGGCCAACGCGCTTCGCCGCGCCCGTTTTCGCGTGTATCCCGCATGTACAATACCGCCATGTCAGATCCCCGCTTCGTTCATCTCCGCGTCCACTCCGAATTCTCGATCGCCGACGGCATCGTGCGGCTGGACGACGTCGTCAAGGCTGCCGCAAAAGACGGGCAAGGCGCGCTTGCGCTGACCGATCTCGGCAACGCGTTCGGCCTCGTGCGCTTCTACAAGGAAGCGCGCGGTAATGGCGTCAAGCCCATCGCGGGTTGCGATGTCTGGATCACGAATCCCGCCGATCGCGACAAGCCCTCGCGCCTGCTGCTCCTCGTGCGCGACAAGCAGGGCTATCTCAATCTGTGCGAGCTGTTGAGCCGCGCATGGCTGACGAACCAGTATCGCGGCCGCGCCGAGGTGATGGTCGAATGGCTCGAAGAAGGCCTGGCCCAAGGACTGCTCGCGCTCTCGGGCGCGCAGACGGGCGACATCGGCATGGCACTCGCGGCAGGCAATGCAGCCGGCGCGCAACGCAACGCCGAGCGCTGGACGGCACTTTTTCCGAACGCGTTCTACATCGAGTTGCAACGCGCGGGTCTGCCGGGTGAGCAGGCCTACGTTCAGGAAGCGGTCAAGCTCGCCGCGAAGCTGAAGCTGCCCGTGGTCGCGACGCATCCGCTGCAGTTCATGACGCCCGACGACTACACCGCGCACGAAGCGCGCGTGTGCATTTCCGAAGGCGACATTCTCGCCAATCCGCGTCGTCAGAAGCGCTTCACGAACGATCAGTATTTCCGCACGCAGGACGAGATGTGTGCGCTCTTCGCCGACATTCCGTCGGCGCTCGCGAACACGGTCGAGATCGCGAAGCGCTGCAATCTGACGCTCGAACTCGGCAAGCCGAAGCTGCCGCTTTTCCCGACACCCGATGGCATGTCGCTCGACGACTACCTCGTGCAGTTGTCGAAGGAAGGTCTCGAAGTCCGTCTGCAACAGCTTTATCCGGATGAAGCCGAACGTGAAGCGCAGCGCGAAACGTACTACGCGCGCCTCGACTTCGAGTGCGGCACGATCATCAAGATGGGCTTTCCGGGCTACTTCCTGATCGTCGCCGACTTCATCATGTGGGCGAAGAACAATGGCGTGCCGGTCGGCCCGGGGCGCGGTTCGGGCGCGGGCTCGCTGGTCGCGTATGCGCTCGGCATCACGGACCTCGATCCGCTGCGCTACAACCTGCTGTTCGAGCGCTTCCTGAATCCGGAACGCGTGTCGATGCCCGACTTCGATATCGACTTCTGTCAGGAAGGGCGCGACCGCGTCATCCAGTATGTGAAGGGAAAGTACGGCGCAGATGCGGTCTCGCAGATCGCGACCTTCGGCACGATGGCCGCGAAGGCCGCGGTACGCGACATCGGCCGCGTGCTCGATCTCGGCTACATGTTCACGGACGGCATCGCGAAGCTGATTCCGTTCAAGCCAGGCAAGCACGTGACCATCGCGGATGCGCTGAAGGAAGAGCCGACTCTGCAGGAACGCTTCGACAGCGAAGACGAAGTGCATCAGCTGCTCGAACTCGCGCAGCGCGTGGAAGGGCTCACGCGTAACGTCGGCATGCACGCGGGCGGCGTGCTGATCGCGCCGGGCAAGCTCACGGATTTCTGTCCGCTCTATACGCAAGGCGAGGACGGCGGCGTCGTCAGCCAGTACGACAAGGACGACGTGGAAGCCGTCGGCCTCGTGAAGTTCGACTTTCTGGGCCTGACCACGCTCACGATTCTCGACTGGGCCGAGCGCTATATTCGCCGGCTCGATCCGTCGAAAAAGGACTGGAATCTCTCGCAGGTGCCGCTCGACGATCCGGCGTCGTTCTCGATCCTCAAGAAAGCAAACACCGTCGCTGTGTTCCAGCTCGAAAGCCGCGGCATGCAAGGCATGCTGAAGGACGCGCAGCCGGATCGCTTCGAGGACATCATCGCGCTCGTGGCGTTGTATCGTCCGGGCCCGATGGACCTGATCCCGAGCTTCTGCGCGCGCAAGCACGGGCGGGAGATCGTCGAATATCCGGACCCGCGAGTCGAGCCTGTTCTGAAAGAGACCTACGGCATCATGGTCTATCAGGAGCAGGTGATGCAGATGGCGCAGATCATCGGCGGCTACTCGCTCGGCGGCGCGGACTTGCTGCGTCGCGCGATGGGCAAGAAGAAGCCGGAGGAAATGGCGAAGCATCGCGAGATTTTCGCGGAAGGCGCGGCGAAGAACGGCCTCACGCGCGAGAAGGCGGACGAGACCTTCGACTTGATGGAGAAGTTCGCTGGCTACGGCTTCAACAAGTCGCACGCGGCCGCCTATGCGTTGCTCGCGTATCACACGGCGTGGCTGAAGGCGCATCATCCGGCTGAATTCATGGCGGCCAACATGTCGCTCGCCATGGACGACACCGACAAGGTGAAGATCCTCTTCGAGGACTGCATCGCGAACGGCATGGCGGTGCTGCCGCCGGACATCAACCGCTCGGCGTATCGCTTCGAGCCGGTTGCGCAAGCCGACGGCAAGCGCTCGAAAACCATTCGCTATGGTCTCGGCGCGGTAAAGGGCAGCGGTCAGAACGCGATCGAGGAAATCCTGCGCGCGCGCGAGGACGGCCCGTTCGTCGATCTGTTCGACTTCTGCGAGCGCATAGACCGTCGTGTCGTGAATCGTCGCACGGTGGAAGCGCTGATCCGCTCGGGCGCGTTCGACACGGTGCATGCGAATCGTGCGCAGCTGCTCGCATCGGTGCCGCTCGCGATGGAAGCCGCCGATCAGGCCGCCGCCAACGCGATGCAGGCCGGCCTTTTCGACATGGGCGACGCGCCGCTCGCGAAACACGAATATGTCGACGAACCCGAGTGGTCGGACAAGAAGCGCTTGCAGGAAGAGAAGACCGCGCTCGGCTTCTATCTGTCGGGGCATCTCTTCGATGCCTACAAAGGCGAAGTGCGACGCTTCGTGCGCCAGAAAATCGGCGAGTTGAAGGAAGGGCGCGACAAGCTGGTCGCGGGCGTCATTTCGGCGATGCGCACGCAGATGACGCAGCGGGGCAAGATGCTGATCGTCAATCTCGACGATGGCAGCGGGCAGTGCGAAGTCACCGTCTTCAACGAGCAGTTCGAAGCGAACAAGGCGCTCTTCAAGGAAGACGAGTTGCTCGTCGTGCAAGGTCAGGCGCGCAACGACGCCTTCACGGGCGGCATTCGCTTCACCGTCGATACGGCGATGGATCTCGAGCGCGCGCGCAGCCGCTATGCGCAGTCGGTGAAGGTCGAGATGAACGGCAACGCCGATGCGTTGCGCCTGCGCCGTGTGCTCGAAGCGCATGCGGCGGGCGCTGAAACGCCGGCGCCTGTTGCCGCGCCGCCCGCTCGCGATAACGGACGTTCGCGCCAAAGCGCGCCCATTCCTAACGGCCTGAACGTAAGCATCGTCTATCGCAGCGAGCACGCTGAAGGCGAAGTGCGCCTCGGTGACGCATGGCGGGTCAAGCCGACCGACGAACTCATCACGGCGTTGCGCGGTGAATTCGCGGGCAGCGCGATCGAAATCGTCTACTGATGCGCATCGGCATATCGGCGAATGCGCTGAAGCATTCCGGCGGTCTCGAGCGCTATGCGATGGATCTCGTGCGCGGTCTCGCCGCCGCGGGCTTCGACGGCAAGCGCAAGCCCGCGTTCTTCGCGCGCAAGATCGATATGTCGCTGGCCGAAAGCCGGCTGATCGAGGCGCATCGAATCAAAGTGTCGTTTCTGCCGGGCAAGCTGCGCGACGCCTACTTCTCGTGGGCGCTGAAGCGCGCGCGCAAACGTGCGAAGGTCGATGTGCTCATCGGTTGCAATCGCGTGGAAGGTTCCGAGATCGCCATTTGCGGCGGCACGCACATCGGCTTTTTGCGCGCGACCGGGCGGCGCGAGAAGCGCTCGGACACGCGGCAGATCGCGCTGGAACGCCGCCAGTACGCTCAGGCCGAGGTGATCGTCGCGCATTCGGACATGATGAGCGACGAACTGCGCGCGCTATACGGTGTCGACAGCCGGAAAATCCGCGTGCTTTATCCGCCCGTCGACGGCGCGCGATTCTCACCGGTCGATGCCGCTACGCGTGCACGCCTGCGCGAACGCTTCGGTTTCAAACCCGATGAGACCGTGCTGCTCTTTCCGTCTAGCAGTCACGAACGCAAGGGCTTGCCGCTGATCGAAAAGGCGCTCGCCGGCATGAACGTGGTGATCGCCGTCGCGGGTCGCGCGCCGGAGAAGGCCGCGGCGAACGTGCGCTACGTCGGTTATGCGAAGAACATCGAGGATGCGTATCGCGCAGCGGATTTCACGATCCTCGCGTCGAGTTACGAGCCGTTCGGGCTCGTCGGCATCGAATCGGTCATGTGTGGCACACCGGTGATCTTTCCGGCGTGCATCGGCTGCTGCGATGCGATCGCGGACCACGCGAAGCACGTCTTCAAGTCCGGCGACGCCGGCGATCTGCGCCGCACGGTGCTCGATGCCATCGAAACGCGGCGCGACGCCGCGCGCGTGCCGGATGACGCGGTGCGCTACGACACCCGTGTCGATTCGCACGTGCGAGCGCTGATCGACATTGCGCGCGACATCGCCACGAAGCGCTGAGACGCTCAGCGCATCTGGTTCAGGTGCGCGAGTTTCAGAAACCGGTAGTAGACCGTCTGCGCGTTGAACACCGCGATCATGAAGCCGGCCTTGCCGTCCAGAAAGCCGCGCCGCAACACATAAGTCCGCACGAACGCCCACGCGCCGCGCGCGAGCGCGATGCCGAAGCCGCCACGTTTGCCGGCCGCATGACGTTGCTGCGCGCCCGCCGTCGAGTATGCATCCAGCTTGCGCAGCACCGCTTCGAAATCCTCGTAGGAGTAGTGCATCAGCTTGCCGGAGAGGCGGGCGACCGGCTTGCCCGTCGACAGCACGAGGCGCTCATGCACGAGATCGGGCGAAAAGCGCGCCGTGCCGCGCCGGAAGAGCCGCGGAATCCAGTCGGGATACCAGCCGCTGTGCTTCACCCACACGCCGCAAAAGCTCGACAGGCGATCGACCGCGTAGACGTCTGCCTGCGGATCGGTGATCGCCGCCTGGATGGACGCCGCCAGTTCCGGCGACACGATTTCGTCGGCGTCGATCGAGAGCACCCAGTCTGTCGAGAGCGCGTCGAGCGCGCGGTTTTTCTGCGGGCCGAAGCCCGGCCAGTCGCGCGCCTCGATCACGCGCGCGCGAAGCGCCTCGGCGATGCCCACGGTCGCGTCGGTGCTCCCGCCGTCGATGACGACGATTTCGTCGGCGAAGGAGACCGCCTGAAGGCATTGTGCGAGCCGCGCGGCGGCGTTGTGGGTGATGATGGCGATGCCGAGCGTGGGGCGTGACATGGAGCGTGGACCGGGGGTGCGAGTTGGTATAATTATTGAATAGCGGTCGGGCGTGGCGTTATGCGAGGCATTCCGTCTCGCCCGAACCGAGTGTAAAGAGGCCGCGGGCCTCTTTTCGTTTCATCGTCGATGAGGCCGATAGTGTGCCTGACGGGAGCGCCCAGCAAAAGTTCGATCGAGGCGGGTCTGGTTGCCCGTCACGTCGGCCATCGAGCACCGGGTTTTCTTCGCGAGCCGCATCGGTGTCCATGAAACATGCGGCCTGACGAATCCCATCTGCAGCAGAAGCGTGTTTTGCGCCTGCTTCGCCGGTGGACAGCACCCCGAGCAATCCTGTTTTGATTCTATGAGCCGACTCTCCGGGCGCATACGCATCATTGCCCGAGCGATACCCAAGCTTGCGTTCAAGGCGTTCCGCCAGAGGCCGACCGACGTGTCGAGCATTCTGATCGCGCATCACTTGCTGCTCGGCGATACCTTGCTGCTGACGCCGCTCGTCGCGAAGCTGCGCATGCAATATCCGCACGCGCGCATCGTGCTCACGTGTCCGAAGGCGATCATGCCGCTCTACGCGGGACGTCCCTATGGCGCGGAGGCGCTGCCCTTCGATCCGCGTGATGCCGCTAGCGTCTCGGCCGTGCTGAAGTCCGGCCCGTACGATCTCGGCATCGTAGTCGGCGACAATCGTCACGCGTGGCTCGCCATCGCCGCGAAGTGCCGGTGGATCATAGGCCACGGCGGCGACACGCCCGCGTGGAAGAACTGGCCGCTCGACGAGTTGCATCCCTATCCGCCGGAACCCGCTGCATGGGCCGACATCGCCGCGACGCTAATCGACGGGCCGCCGCCAGCGCCTTATCGCCCGAGCGACTGGCCGGCGCCGGCGAGCGCGCCGCTCACGCAGGCGGACGCCGCGTTGCTCGCGCGACCCTACGTGGTGCTGCATCCGGGCGCGAGCACGTCTGTCAAGCGCTGGCCGAACGATCGCTGGCGCGCGCTCGCCGGGCTCATCGAGGCGCTCGGCTACGTGCCGGTGTGGAGCGGCGGTCCGACTGAAGCCGACCTGGTACGTGCAATCGACCCTGAAGGACGATATCCGAGCTTCGCGGGCCGTATGGGGCTCGGCGAACTCTGGTGGCTGTTTGGGCGCGCGCGCGCAGTCGTCTGTCCCGACACGGGCGTCGCGCACCTGGGGCGAATGGTGGGCGTGCCGACGGTAACGCTCTTCGGTCCGGGCAACGCGATGATCCACGGCGCGGGCGAATTCTGGCGCGACGCGCCCTTCAGGCCGGTTTCCATCGTCGACATGCCGTGCCGCGACGAGCCGATCATTTTTCGGCGGCATGTTTCGTGGGTGCGCCGCTGCGATCGCAATGAAACGACGTGTGTCGCCTGGCGCGGCGATCATGCCGCATGCATGGGCCTCATTTCGCTCGAAGCGGTGAGCCGGGCGCTGGAGGAGATGCTGGCGGAAGGTCCATGACGACAAAAACGTATCGTTTTCAGCCGGATTTGTTTCTCTAAACTGGCGCGCCCCTCATTCTTTTCATCGTGGCGTTCGCCCATGCGACAGCACCTGGGAGCATCGCGCTCGATTCCATCGGGATCGGCTGCACAGGCGTTTCTTCGATAGCGTCCCTCACAGGATTAGAATGGCGGATTCTCGTATGCTGACCCGCGCGGCGAATCAAACTGGCGCACTTTCATGCAAACCGAACACCGAGGAAAGATTTGAGCGAGAAGCAGACATTGCGCAAGACCATCGGCGCGGGCGAAAGCAGCTCGCCCACGGCGGTCATGAAACGCCTATGGCCGTACATCCGACCGCTGATGGGCATGGTTCTTCTCGGCCTGTTGACGATGGGCATCGTCGCCGCGACCGAGGCGGGCATCCCGATGCTGCTGAAGCCTTTGCTCGACCACGGCTTCGGCGCCAAGAGCAGCGATCACGCGAAGTGGCTCGTGCCGGCCGCGGTCATCGGCCTCGCGCTCGTGCGCGGCGCGGCGCAATACGCATCCGGCTATTTTCTTTCCTACGTGACGAACAAGATCCTGCTGCAACTGCGGCTCGAAATGTTCCACCGCATGATCCACACGAGCGCCGGCTTCTTCCAGCGCGAGACCGCGAGCACGGTCATCAACGCGATCGTCTTCGAGGTCAATCAGATCCTGAGCGTGCTGTCGAGCGTGGTCGTCACCCTCGTGCGCGATTCGCTCACGGTCGTCTTCCTGCTCGGCTATCTGTTCATCCTCAACTGGCGCCTCACGCTGATCGTCGCGGTGATCCTCCCCGCGATCGGCTGGCTCGTCAGCAAGATCAACCGCCGGCTGCGGCGCCTGAACCGCGAGCATCAGACGCTGACCAACGAACTGTCGTATATCGTCGAGGAGACGGTCGGCGGCTACAAGGTCGTGAAGGTGCACAACGGCGAGCCGTATGAGATTGGCCGCTTCTCGGAGATGAGCCATCGCCTGCGCGGCTATGCGATGCGCATGCAGGTATCGGGCGGGCTCGCACAGCCGCTCACGCAGTTTCTCGCGTCGATCGCGCTAGCGATCGTCATCACGATCGCGGTCGTGCAGTCGGCGAACGATCAAACCACGGTCGGCGGTTTCGTCGCGTTCGTCACGTCGATGCTGCTCGTGATCTCGCCGCTCAAGCATCTGATCGATATCAACCAGCCCCTGCAGCGCGGCATGACGGCGGCCGAGCTGATCTTCGGCCTGATCGACGAACCGGCCGAGCCCGAGGGCGGCGGGCGGCGTCTTCCGCGCGCACGCGGCGAGGTCGAATTCCGCGACGTGACGTTCAGCTACGGCTCCATCGACCGGCCGACGCTCGATCGCGTGTCGTTCAAGGTTGCGCCGGGCGAGATGGTCGCGCTTGCGGGTCCGTCGGGCAGCGGCAAGACGACGCTCGTGAATTTGCTGCCGCGCTTCTTCGATCCGCGCGCCGGTCAGGTGCTCGTCGATGGCGTGCCGATCACCGAGTACAACCTGCACGATCTGCGCGGTCAGCTTGCGATGGTCAGCCAGGACGTCGTGCTCTTCAACGATACGATCGCGGCGAACGTCGCGTATGGTCAGACGCCGGATCGCGAGCGCGTGATGTCGGCGCTCGCCGCGGCGAATCTGTCGGATGTGGTGTCGTCGCTGCCGGATGGGATCGACACGCTGGTCGGCGGTAACGGCATGCGGCTCTCGGGCGGGCAGCGCCAGCGTCTCGCGATCGCGCGGGCGATCTATAAAGACGCGCCGATCCTGATTCTCGACGAAGCGACCTCAGCGCTGGATTCGGAATCGGAGCGCCACGTGCAGTCGGCGCTCGAGACGCTCATGAAAGGACGCACCACGCTCGTCATCGCGCACCGGTTGTCGACGATCGAGCGCGCGGACCGCATTCTCGTAATGGAAGCAGGGAAGATCGCGGAGCAGGGAAGTCATGCCGAGCTGTTGCGCAAGGATGGGTTGTATGCCCATCTGCATCGGATTCAGTATCAGCAGCAGGCGGCGTGAGGCGCGAAGGCTGCGTTGTGTCCTGGTTCCGGACCTCGCTCGAATGCGCTTCGGGCGAGGTTGTCGCGGAACCTACATCAGCACGATGTCGTACTGCTCCTGACTGAGATTGCTCTCCACCTGCAATGAAACCGGCTTCCCGATGAAGTCCATCAGCATCGCCAGATGCTGTGACTCTTCTTCGAGAAAGAGATCGATGACCTGCTGCGACGCGACCACCCGGAACTCACGCGGATTGAACTGCCGCGACTCGCGCATGATTTCCCGCAGCACGTCGTAGCACACGGTGCGCGGCGTCTTCACCTGACCTTTCCCCTCGCACGTCGGGCACGGTTCGCACAATACGTGAGCCAGTGACTCACGCGTGCGCTTTCTCGTCATCTCCACGAGCCCGAGCTGCGAGAACCCGTTCACCGTCACGCGCGTGCGGTCCCGTGACAAAGCCTTCTTGAGTTCCCCCAGGACCTGATCGCGGTGCTCGACATTCTCCATGTCGATGAAGTCGATGATGATGATCCCGCCGAGATTCCTGAGGCGCAGTTGCCGCGCGATGGTATGCGCCGCTTCGAGATTCGTCTTGAAGATCGTGTCGTCGAAGTTGCGCGCGCCGACGTAGCCGCCCGTATTGACGTCGATGGTCGTCATCGCCTCGGTCTGGTCGATCATCAGGTAACCGCCCGACTTGAGATCGACGCGCCGCGACAGCGCGCGCTGGATCTCCGCTTCGATGTTGTACAGATCGAAGAGCGGCCGCTCGCCGGTGTAGTGATGCAGACGCGAAGCCACCGCCGGCGTGAACTCCGCCGCGAAGTCGGCGAGCATCTGATATGTTTCGCGCGAATCGACCTGAATGCGCGTGGTCTCGTCATTCACGAAGTCGCGCAATACGCGTTGCGCGAGGTTCAGGTCCTGATAGAGCAGCGTCGTGGGCGGCACGCGCTGCGCTTGAGCGACGATCGTCGCCCAGGTCTTGCGCAGGTACGCGACATCGGCCGCGAGCTCTTCGCTCGTCGCGTCTTCGGCAATGGTCCGCACGATGTAGCCGCCTTTCTCGTCGGCGGGCAACACGGCCGTGAGGCGCGCGCGCACGGCCTCGCGCTCCGCCTCGCTCTCGATCTTCTGCGAGATGCCGATATGCGGCTCCTGCGGCAGATACACGAGCGTGCGTCCCGCAATGCTCACCTGCGTCGACAGCCGCGCGCCCTTCGTGCCGATCGGGTCCTTCACGACCTGCACCATCAGCGATTGCCCTTCGAAGACGATCTTCTCGATCGGCACATGCGGCGCCGACGAATGCGGCTCGCCCGCGATGCGCGGATGCCAGATGTCGGCGACATGAAGAAACGCGGCGCGCTCGAGACCGATATCGATGAACGCGGACTGCATGCCCGGCAGCACGCGCACGACACGGCCGAGATAGACATTGCCGACGCGTCCGCGCGAAAGCGTGCGCTCGACGTGAAGTTCCTGAACGGCGCCTTGCTGAACCAGTGCGACCCGGGATTCCTGCGGTGTGACGTTGATCAGGATTTCTTCGTTCATGGCCTGTTTAGAATGCGACGCGCGCCACGCGCAATAGTGCTGCTGTTTCGAAAAGGGGCAAACCCATGATACCCGAATAGGACCCGTCGATTCGCTCGATGAACTCCGCCGCGCGTCCCTGTATGCCGTACGCGCCCGCCTTGCCGAGCGGCTCGCCGGACGCCGCATAGCGCTGCAGCGCAGCACGATCGGCACGCGCGAAACGCACCGTCGAGCGCGAGAGCGCAGGTTCGAGAAGCGCGCCATCCGCATCGACGACGGCGAGCGCCGTCAGCACTTCGTGCTCGCGTCCCGCGAGGCGTTCGAGCATCGCAACCGCGTCTTCTTCGTGCCGCGGCTTGCCGAGGATCAGGCCGTCGATGGTCACGGTCGTATCGGCGACCAGCACCGGCGCGCTTGCATGGCCGCCCGCAAGCAGCCGCGCGCGCGCCGCGTGCGCCTTCAGCGCGCATACGCGCACGACGTACGCATCGGCGGACTCGCCTGGCAGCTCGGTTTCGAGCGCTTCGGCGTCTTCATCGGGACGGGGAAGCAGGAGTTCGTACTGCACGCCGAGCTGACGCAGCAGCTCCTGACGGCGCGGGCTTTGAGACGCGAGATAAACGAAGCGATGAGTCGGCATCTTGAAGTCGGGTTCGAATGGCGCGCACGGCATTCGATCCAACGTCGAAAAAGCCTCACGCGCGATGATAGGGATGATTCTGCGTGATGCTCCACGCGCGGTAAAGCTGTTCGGCGAGCAGCACGCGCACCATGCCATGCGGCAGCGTGAGACTCGACACGCGCAGCATCAGTTCGGCGCGCGCTTTCACTGCCGGATTGAGCCCGTCCGCACCGCCGATCACGAACGCGACATCGCGCCCGTCCTGTTGCCAGCCGGGCAGGGCGTTCGCGAGTTGCATCGTGGTCCAGTCGCGGCCGCGTTCGTCGAGTGCGACGACGCGCGCGTTCTTCGGCAAGGCGGCTTCGATGCGCTGCTTCTCGGCTGCCATCACGCTTTCGGCATTGCGTCCCGCCGAGCGCTGTTCGGGCTTGATTTCCTTCAGCTCGATGCGCAGTTCGGGCGGCATGCGCTTCGCGTATTCGTCGAAGCCATTCGTGATCCAGTCGGGCATCTTGTGTCCGACGGCGAGGATGACCAGCTTCATCGAATGAAGCGGCTTCAGTGCTTGCGCGTGGTCTTGCGCGCGGGACGTTTGACCGCGGGTGCGGCGTCTTCCTCGTCCTCGTCTTCGTCGGCGGTCACGTTCGCGCCGCCGAACATGTTCGGCGTTTGAAGCTTCACGCGCACGGGCTTGTCGCCCCAGACTTCCTCGAGGTTGTAGTACTGGCGCAGCGCGGGTTGCAGGATGTGGACGACCGCGTCGCCGCAATCGACCAGCACCCATTCGCCGATCTCTTCGCCTTCCGTGCTGATGATGTCGCCGCCGGCTTCCTTGACCTTCTCGCGCACGCTATTGGCGAGCGCCTTGGTCTGCCGGTTCGACGTGCCGCTCGCCACGACCACGCGGTCGAACAGCGACGTCAGATGGGTCGTGTTGAACACCTTGATGTCTTGCGCCTTGACGTCTTCGAGACCGTCGATGATCGCGCGTTGAAGCTTCTGAAGTTCCATAGTTACCGTGTCTGGTACAGGTGATGTTGAACAATATAGTCCCATACAGCGGGCGGGACCTGATTGCGTGCATGTGCGCGGGCGCCGTGTTCGTCTGTCATCGTGCGCGCTTCCTCGCGGATCGCCGTGGCGGATACGTCGAGTAGAAGCGTCTCGTCGACGAGCACGTGCCCGTGCGGGCTCGCTTGCAGTGTTTCGGGCGATGCGGCGCGCTGTCCGACTTGCGCGGCGACCACCGCCGGCAGCGTCGAGACATCGAATCCCGGGCGCGTTTCCACGCAGATATGCGCGTAGTCGAAGAGCCGCATCCATTGATGCCACGAGTCGAGCTTGACGAGCTGATCCGCGCCCATCAGCAACGAAAGCGACGCATCCGCGCCTTCGCGCTCGCGCCAGCGGGCGAGCGTGTCGACGGTATAGGTGTCGCCCTGGCGGTCGATTTCATCGGTGGCGACGATGACTTGCACGCCGTCGAGCACGAGCGATGCCGCCGCCGCGCGCGTCATCGCCAGCCGATGTTCCGGCGCCGATACGCCCGCCTTCTGCCACGGCTGGCCGGCGGGCAGCAGCACGAGCTCGGTCAGTCGCAGCAACTCGACGAAGCGCCGCGCGAGCGCGAGATGCCCGTTGTGGATCGGATCGAAGGTGCCGCCAAATATGCCGACGCGTTTGGCACAAGACGCGCGCGCCGGTGCGGTCCGGGTCACAGCCATTCCCGCCGCACCAGAAAATCTTCGTACAGCCGCGCTTCTTGCGTGCCGGGCTCGGGTTTCCAGTCGTAGCGCCAGTTCGCGACGGGCGGCATCGACATCAGAATCGACTCGGTGCGTCCGCCGCTTTGCAGGCCGAAGTGCGTGCCGCGGTCGAACACGAGATTGAATTCGACGTAGCGCCCGCGCCGGTACGCCTGGAACTCGCGCTCGCGCTCGGAATACGGCGTGTCGCGGCGGCGCTCGATGACAGGCAGATACGCATTGAGAAACGCATCGCCGACGCTTTGCATCATCGCGAACGAGCGCTCGAAGCCGGGCTCCGAGAAATCGTCGAAGAAAATCCCGCCGATGCCGCGCTGCTCGTTGCGGTGCTTCAGATAGAAGTACTCGTCGCACCACGTCTTGAAGCGCGGATACAGGTCCGCGCCGAACGGATCGAGCGCGTCGCGGCAGATCCGATGAAAATGCCGCGCGTCTTCCTCGTAGCCGTATATCGGCGTGAGATCCATGCCGCCGCCGAACCAGAAGATCGGCGCTTCGCCTGCCTTCGTCGCGGTGAGCATGCGCACATTCATGTGCACAGTGGGGCAGTGCGGATTGCGCGGATGCATCACGAGCGACACGCCGAGCGCCTCGAAGCCGCGCCCCGCAAGCTGCGGACGCGCCGCGCTCGCGGAGGGCGGCAGCGCGTCGCCCTGCACGTCCGAAAAGCCGATGCCGCCGCGCTCGAAAAAGCCGCCGCCTTCCAGGATGCGCGTGACGCCGCCCCCGCGCAGATGCGCGCCGGGCTCGCGCGTCCAGGCATCGGTGGCGAAGGCGGTGCCGTCGAAGGCGCCGAGGGCATCGGCGATGCGCGTCTGCAGGCCCGTCAGATAATCGCGGACGGCCCCGATATCGTGGGCTGCGTCGTGTTCTTTACGTTGTTCCGCGCTGCGGTTCGGTTCACTCATCGATTGCTGCGTGCGCCCTGCGGGCGGCCATGAATGGGCGGGGGTAAACCCTTCGCCTCAAAACTCTCAAAAGCACGCTGCCGGACACGAGGTCCGGCAGCGCGTTGATTCGTGCGGCAAAAGCCGCGCGGTTACGTGTCAGTGCTTGTCGCCGGGCTTGTCCGCCGACTGCTTGCGGTTCACCGCCCGATAACCGATATCCCGGCGGTACTGCATGCCGTCGAACGAGATCTGGTTGACTGTATCGTAGACCACGGATTGCGCGCCGCGCACGGAATCCGCCAGACCGACGACGCACAGCACGCGTCCGCCCGAGGTCGTGAGTTTGCCGTCAGTGAGCGTCGTGCCGGCATGGAAAGTGACGGAACTGTCGGTTTCCGCCGGAATCCCGCTGATACGGTCGCCCTTGCGCGGCGTCTCCGGATAGTTGTGCGCCGCGAGGACGACGCCGAGCGCCGTGCGGCGGTCCCAGTCGAGATCGACGCTGTCGAGCTTGCCGTCGATGGCCATTTCCACGACCTTCGAGAAGTCACCCTTCAGGCGCGCCATGATCGGCTGCGTCTCCGGATCGCCCATGCGGCAATTGAATTCGAGCGTTTTCGGATTGCCGTTCGCGTCGATCATGAGACCGGCGTACAGGAAGCCCGTGAAGCGGATGCCTTCGTTTTCCATGCCGCGCACCGTCGGCTGGATGATTTCGCGCATCACCCGCGCGTGCAATTGCGGCGTGACGATCGGCGCGGGCGAGTACGCACCCATGCCGCCCGTGTTCGGGCCCTTGTCGCCGTCGAGCAGGCGCTTGTGGTCCTGACTGGACGCGAGCGCGAGTACGTGCTTGCCGTCCACCATTACGATGAAGCTCGCTTCCTCGCCCGTGAGAAACTCCTCGATTACGACGCGTGCGCCCGCATCGCCGAGCTTGTTGTCGGCGAGCATCGAATCGACGGCGGCGTGCGCTTCTTCCGGCGTCATCGCCACGACGACGCCCTTGCCGGCGGCCAGTCCGTCCGCCTTGACGACGATCGGCGCGCCCTTCGCGTCGATGTACGCGTGCGCGGCGGCGGCGTCGGAGAAGGTTTCGTATTCGGCCGTCGGGATGTTGTGGCGCTTCATGAACGCCTTGGCGAAGTCCTTCGAGCTTTCGAGCTGCGCGGCTTCCTTGCTCGGTCCGAAGATTTTCAGGCCGCGCGAACGGAACACATTGACGATGCCCGCGGCAAGCGGCTGCTCCGGCCCGACGAGCGTGAATGCTACATGCTCTTTCTCGACGAAATCGGCGAGTTCCGCCGGGTCCGTGATGTCGACGTTGCGCAGACGCTCGTCCTGCGCGGTGCCGCCGTTGCCCGGCGCGACATAGACGATCTGCACGCGCGGCGATTGCGCGAGCTTCCAGGCCAGCGCATGTTCGCGGCCGCCGGAACCGACGACGAGTAACTTCATTTGAATCCCCGAAATCCTGACAAAAAGCGGCTTGAGAAAAAGCGGCGGGCGCACGGCCCCTGGCTTGCGCGCATGACGACCGTCAAAGCGTCGCGAAGGCGGCTCGCGCTGACATCGGCTGCGTCACGCGCCTTCCAGTGGCGATGCCGCGCCGCAAAGATCACGCGGCGCTGCTCCGGCATGCGAGCCGAAGCGAAAGATGTTCCATGCGAGGGCGGGGCGCTTTCGTTTGCGCCACGCCCCGTGCGATACGAAGTTCAGTCTTCGTTGATCGCCGCGTTTGTATAGACTTCCTGCACGTCGTCTAGATTTTCGAGCGCGTCGAGCAGTTTTTGCATCTTCACTGCGTCGTCGCCGCTGAATTCGACTTCCGTCTGCGGTTTCATCGTCACTTCGGCGAGTTCTGCCTTGAAGCCCGCGGCTTCGAGCGCGTCTTTCACCTTCTGAAAGTCGTTCGGCGGGCAGATCACCTCGATGCTGCCGTCCTCATTCGTTACCACGTCGTCCGCGCCGGCTTCGAGCGCTGCATCCATCAGCTTGTCTTCCGGCGTGCCGGGTGCGAAAAGGAACTGGCCGACGTGATCGAACATGAACGACACGGAGCCGTCCGTGCCCATGTTGCCGCCGAACTTCGAAAATGCGTGGCGCACTTCCGCGACGGTGCGCGTGCGGTTGTCCGTCATCGTGTCGACGATGATCGCCGCGCCGCCGATGCCGTAGCCTTCGTAACGGATTTCTTCGTAGTTCGCGCCATCGACGCCGCCTACGCCGCGCTGGATCGCGCGGTTGATGTTGTCCTTCGGCATGTTGGCGTCGTAGGCCTTGTCGACGGCGAGACGCAGGCGCGGGTTCGAATCGACCTCGCCGCCGCCCATGCGCGCGGCGACCTGGATTTCCTTGATGAGGCGCGTCCAGACCTTGCCCTTCTTCGCGTCGGCCGCGGCTTTCTTATGCTTGATGTTGGCCCATTTCGAATGACCCGCCATTACCTTTCTCCATCGCGCGCGGGCGTCTAGCCGTGCGCCTAGTGTGCTGTCGTGCTTTGTGATGCCGAATGTGTCTGTCCGCGCCGCGCTTGTGCGCCGGTCGCGAGTCCGCTCGCGGATCGCCGAATCTGGCGGAACCCGGATAGGAACAGACCGAAATTTTAGCATGGCGGCGCCCGCTCTCAGAACCGCTGCGCGCGGACAGACACAGGAAAAGTGATGCAAACGGCGTGAAATTCCGGCGAATCGCGGCGAAAACTCGAAAAGGCGGCAGTAAACGCAAAACCGCCGCGCGGACGGCGCGGCGGGATGAACAGGAATCGCGAAAATGTTGCGGGCGCTCAGTTCTTCGTGCCGAACAGGCGGTCTCCCGCGTCGCCGAGCCCCGGGACGATATACGCATGCTCGTTCAGATGCGAATCGAGGGACGCAACGTAGAGCTTTACTTCCGGATGCGCGTCCTGGAATACCTTGACGCCTTCCGGCGCCGCCACCAGCGCGACGAACACGATGTTCTCGCTCTGCACCTTGCGGCGCTTCATCACGTCGACGGCGTGCACCGCCGAGTAGCCGGTCGCGACCATCGGATCGCAGAGAATAAAGACGCGCTCCTCGAGATCGGGCGGGAGCCGCACGAGATACTCGACCGGGCGATGATCCTCGGCCCGATACACGCCGATATGCCCGACGCGCGCCGACGGCACCAGATCCAGCAGACCGTCCGACATGCCGATGCCCGCGCGCAGCACCGGCACGATCGCGAGCTTCTTGCCGGCGATCACCGGCGCGTCGACCTCGACGAGCGGCGTTTCCACGCGCTTGGTCGTGAGCGGCAGGTTGCGCGTGATTTCGTAGCCCATCAGCAGCGTGATTTCCCGCAGCAGCTCGCGGAACGTGCGCGTCGACGTGTCCTTGTCGCGCATGTGAGTGAGCTTGTGCTGGATCAACGGGTGATCGAGGATGAAGAGATTGGGGAAGCGGCTGTCTTGTTTCATGGGTCTCGCGCGCGCTGCGCGTCCTGCTCGTGTGATGTTCTGCCTTCGACGCTCGGGGAGCGGACAGTGGCGACAGTTTACCCAAAAGGCCGCCCGCACCTAAGAAGAATCGCGTGGTGCCGAGGGACCGCCGACGTTGCCGCCCCGATTCTTCTAGAATGCGCGAGAGACATGGCACCCTCGCATGCGCCGCGACGCGCGTGCGAGGCAACTCTACAACGAAGACGGAGGATGGACGATGGACATGGGAATCGCGGGCCGCACCGCGCTGGTGTGCGCGGCGAGCAAGGGCCTCGGACGAGGCTGTGCCGAGGCGCTCGCCGCCGAGGGCGTGAATCTGGTCATCACCGCGCGCACGGCGCAAACGCTGGAAGCGACGGCCGCGCACATCCGCGCGCAGTACGGCGTCACCGTGACGACGGTCGCGGGCGACATCACGACGCCCGAAGGCCACGCCGCCGCGCTCGCCGCGTGCCCCGCGCCGGACATTCTGGTCAACAACGCGGGCGGCCCGCCGCCGGGCGACTTCCGCACCTTCACGCACGACATGTGGATCAAGGCGCTGGAAGGCAACATGCTGACGCCGATCGAGCTGATCAAGGCGACCATCGACGGCATGATCGAGCGCGGCTTCGGTCGCATCGTGAATATCACGAGTTCGTCGGTGAAGGCGCCGATCGACGTGCTCGGCCTGTCCAACGGCGCGCGTTCCGGGCTCACGGGCTTCGTCGCGGGCGTTGCACGCAAGGTCGCATCGACCGGCGTCACGATCAACAATCTGTTGCCCGGCACCTTCGACACCGACCGCATCGCCGTGACGATGGAAGCGCAGGCGAAGGCGCAGAACATCCCGATCGAGGAGATGCGCGCGCGTCGAGCGCAGAGTCTGCCTGCGGGACGCTTCGGCACGTCGGAAGAATTCGGCAAGGCGTGCGCGTTTCTATGCAGCGTGCACGCGGGCTACATCACCGGTCAGAACCTGCTGATCGACGGCGGCGCTTACCCCGGCACGTACTGATCGAGGATCACGCATATGACCACACGCGTCGCGCTGATCGCGCACGACATGAAGAAGGACGACATCGTCACGCTCGCGGGCGAGTTCGTCGACACGCTTGCGCAATGCGATCTCGTTGCGACGGGCACGACTGGCGGACGCATCGCGGCGGCGCACGGGCTGGAGGTCGAGCGCAAGCTCTCCGGCCCCCACGGCGGCGACCTGCAGATCGGGGCGGAACTGGCCGAGGGCCGCGTCGACCTCGTGATTTTCCTGCGCGATCCGATGACACCGCAGCCGCACGAGCCGGACATCAACGCGCTCGTGCGCGCCTGTGACGTGCACAACGTGCCGTGCGCGACCAACATCGCGACGGCGCGCATGATTCTCGACGACTTGCGCCAGCGCTTTGCGCGGGCTTGACGAACCGATGGAGAACAAGCGATGACCAAGGCAATCCGATTCGACAAGGCAGGCGGCCCGGAAGTCATGAAATGGGTCGACGTGGACGTGGGCGCGCCGGGCAAGGGCGAGATCCGCGTGAAGCATCATGCGGTGGGCCTGAATTTCATCGACGTGTACTTCCGCACCGGTCTTTATCCGATGCCGCTGCCCGGCGGCCTCGGCATGGAGGCCGCCGGCGAGGTGACGGCGGTGGGCGAGGGCGTCACGCAATTCAAGCCGGGCGATCGCGTGGCGTACGCGTCGCGTCCGCCGGGCGCGTATGCGCAAGAGCGCGTGATGTCGGCGGATTACGTCGTCAGGCTGCCCGATTCGATCAGTTATGAGGACGCCGCGTCGATCATGCTGCAAGGCCTGACCGCGCAATATCTTCTGCGGCGGACGTATCGCGTGAAGGCCGGCGATACCGTGCTGATCCACGCGGCGGCGGGCGGCGTCGGCATGCTTGCGTGCCAGTGGGCGAAGGCGCTGGGCGCGACGGTTATCGGCACTGTCGGTTCCGACGAGAAAGCCGAGCTCGCGAAGGCGCACGGCTGCGATTACCCGATCGTCTACACGCGCGAGAACTTCACGCAGCGCGTGCGCGAGATCACCAACGGCGCGGGCGTGCCGGTGGTCTACGATTCGATCGGCAAGGACACGTACATCGCGTCGCTCGATTGCCTCGCGCCGCTCGGCCTTTTCGTGAGCTTCGGCAATTCGTCGGGGCCGCTGCCGCCGATCGATTCGTCGGAGCTCGCAGGACGCGGCTCGCTCTACTTCACGCGGCCGACGCTCTTCAGCTACATCGCCAAACGCAGCGATCTCGATGCGATGGCGGCGGAGTTGTTCGACGTCGTCTCCTCGGGCAAGGTGAAGACGAACGTGCGCCAGCGTTATCCCTTGTCCGATGCGGCTCGCGCACATGAAGAGCTCGAAGCGCGCAAGACGACCGGCTCGACGATCCTTCTGCCCTGACGTGAAGCGCGAGGGCGGTTCGTCACCATCAACACCAATAGAACCATGAGCGAGCCGTCCTTCACCGTCGTCCTGATCGAGGACGAAAAGCAGATTCGCCGCTTCGTGCGCGTGTCGCTCGAAGCGCAGGGCATGACGGTCCATGAGGCGGAAACGGGGCAGAAGGGCCTCGTCGAAGCCGCGACGCGCAAGCCCGATCTCGTGATCGTCGATCTCGGTTTGCCCGATACCGATGGCATCGACGTGATCCGCGAGTTGCGCGGCTGGACGGGGTTGCCGATCATCGTGCTGTCGGCGCGCACGCAGGAAGAAGAGAAAGTGGCCGCGCTCGATGCCGGCGCCGACGACTACCTCACGAAGCCCTTCGGCGTCTCCGAACTGATGGCGCGGATTCGCGCGCATTTGCGGCGGCGTAATCAGGCGCAGGCGAGCGAGACGCCGGTGGTCGCGTTCGGCGACGTGAGCGTCGATCTGGCGCTGCGCCGCGTCGTGAAGAACGGCGAGAACGTGCATCTGACGCCGATCGAATATCGCCTGCTATCGACGCTCGTGCGGCACGCGGGGCGCGTGTTGACGCATCGGCAATTGCTGGTGGAAGTGTGGGGGCCGTCGCATGTCGAAAGCCCGCATTACTTGCGCATCTACATGGCGCATCTGCGCCAGAAGCTCGAGCGCGATCCGGCGCAGCCCGAGCATATCGTGACGGAAACGGGCGTCGGCTACAGGCTCGTCGGCGCGGCGTGACGGAAGGTGTGCGCGGATTCGAGCCGGAGCGAATCCAGCACGATGTCGATCGGCTCGTCGCCGCCGACGAACGCGATCATCCGGTTGTTGATGCCGGATGTCACGCATTGCAGCGCGACGCGCGCGACGTCGGCGCGCGACACCTCGGGCTTGTGCTTCGTGAGTTCGCCGGCAAGCGCGATCGCGCCGTGCGCCGGTTCATCCGATAGCGGCCCGGGCCGAAGAATCGCGTAAGGCACGCCGCGGTGCGCGACGTATTGGTCGGCTTCGCGCTTCATCCGCGAATAGTGGCGCAGCGCAAATCCGCTGCGCTCGGGATAAAACGCCGACAGCGCGCTAATGACGACGATCTGCTGCACGCGCCGGCGCTTTGCGTAGTCGGCGGCGTGCATGACGGCGTCGCGGTCGATCGCGCGTTGCTCGTGCACGCTTTCCGTTTCCGCCGATCCGGCCGCGTAGATCACGTGCGTGATGTCGTCGAAGGCGTGGGAGAAGTCGTTGGTGAGATCGCCGAGGACGATTTCGGCGCCCATCGCCGCGAACTCGCTCCTGTGGGCGGATTTGCGCAGCATGGCGCGAAACGGTATGGCTTCGTCATGCAGCCGCTGCGCGATCAGTCGGCCCGTGCGACCGTGTGCGCCGATCAGCAAAACCTTTAGCGGTTTCATGCGGGACGCTCCTTCGCTGTGGTCGCAGTGAGCCTTTACCCGACAAAGTAGGCGATTTTTGCGTGGCGCGCTGTGGGATGCATTTGCGTTTGCAGCATTTTCGGCTGGCGTGGGCGGGGTACGAAAGGCCGGGGCGAAAGCCAAGAACGCCATTCACTCCATTCACTCCGCCGCGCTCGCCGGCCGTGCACGCCGCTGTCGGCGCGCACGCCGCTCCTCCCCACGAATGCGGAATCGGTCCATATAGAGATACACGACCGGCGTCGTATAGAGCGTGAGCATCTGGCTCACGATCAACCCGCCGACGATCGCAATACCGAGCGGCGCGCGCATCTCCGAGCCTTCGCCGGTGCCGAACGCGAGCGGCAGCGCGCCGAGCAGGGCGGCCGCGGTCGTCATCATGATCGGGCGGAACCGCAACAGACACGCTTCGCGAATCGCGTCCTGCGGCGTCTGCGCGCCGTGCCGCGTCGCCTCGATCGCGAAATCGACCATCATGATCGCGTTCTTCTTCACGATGCCGATAAGCAATATCACCGCGATCAACGCGATGATGCTGAACTCCGTCTTGAACAAAAGCAGCGCGAGCAGCGCGCCAATGCCCGCGGACGGCAGCGTCGAAAGAATCGTGATCGGATGGATGTAGCTTTCGTACAGGATGCCGAGCACGATATACACCGCCGCCAGCGCCGCGAGAATCAGGAGCGGCTGGTCGTTGAGCGATTGCTGAAACGCCTGCGCCGTGCCCTGAAAGCTGCCGTGGATGGTCTGCGGCACGCCGATCTCGGCCATGGTTTCGTAGATGGCCGCGGTCGCGTCGGACAGGGATTTGCCCGGCGGCAGGTTGAACGAAATCGTCGAGGCGACGAACTGGCTCTGGTGATTCACCGAAAGCGGCGTATTGCCCGGCCCGAACTTCGCGATGGCCGAAAGCGGGACCATGGTTTCCTTCGACGTCGATACCGCCGCGCCCGACGACGAACCGTTCTTGCCCGTCGCCGCGATCGCGTTGGTGGCGGAGTTCTTCACCGCGGCAAGCGCGAGGGCGGCCGTGGTGTCGCTCGTGCTCGTCGATGACCCGCCCGCGCCGGTCGATCCGGTCGCAGAAGTGGACGCGGTCGACGTCGCCCCGGACGTCGTGGTCGATTGTGTCGATGCCGAGCCGCTCGCCGTGCCGCCCGACGTGCTGATGTAGATCTGCTTGAGCGTCTCCGGGTTCTGCCAGTATTTCGGCGCGAGTTCCATCACCACGTGATACTGCGACAGCGGGTTGTAGATGGTCGAGACCTGGCGCTGGCCGAACGCGTCGTAGAGTGTGTTGTCGATCTGCGCGGGCTTGATGCCGAGGCGCGCGGCGGTCGAGCGGTCGAACGTGACCATCGCTTCGAGGCCGCCTTGTTGCTGGTCGGAATTGACGTCGGTGAGCTCGGGCCGCTTTTGCAGCGCGTCGGTAAGCAGCGGCCCCCATTTGTAGAGATCGGATGTCGTGTCGGACAACAGCGTGAACTGATATTGCGCATTCGACTGCCGTCCGCCCACACGGATGTCCTGCACCGCCTGCAGGAATGTGCGCGCGCCCGCGACGTCCGCGAGCGGACGTCGCAACCGGTTGATCACCTGATCGGCGGACACCTTGCGCTCGCTCTTGGGTTTAAGCGAAATGAACATGAAGCCCGAATTGGTCGAACGGCCGCCGGTGAAGCCCGCGACGCTATCCACGGCCGGATCCGCCTCGACGATCTTCATCATCTCCGCGAACTTGATCTTCATTGCCTGGAACGACGTGCTCTGGTCCGCCTGAATGCCGCCGATGATGCGCCCCGTGTCCTGCTGCGGGAAAAATCCCTTCGGCACGATGACGTACAGATAGATGTTCAGCCCGATGGTCGCGAGCAGAATCAGCAGAATCGTGCGCGGATGCGCGAGCGCCCAGCCCAGCGTGCGCGCGTAGGCGCGCTGCATGCGGTCGAACTGGCGCTCGAGCCAGCGTGCGACGCGGCCCTCTTCCTTGCGGTCGTGCGGTTCCTGGAGGAGGCGCGAGCACATCATCGGCGTGACGGTCAGCGACACGACGAGCGACACCGCGATCGCGAGCGAGAGCGTCAGCGCGAACTCGCGGAACAGCCGCCCGACGATGCCGCCCATCAGCAGAATAGGCAGGAACACCGCGACGAGCGACACGCTGATCGACAGCACCGTGAAGCCGACTTCTCGCGCGCCCAAAATCGCGGCCTGCATGCGCGGCACGCCTTTCTCCACATGCCGCGTGATGTTCTCGAGCACGACGATGGCGTCGTCGACGACGAAGCCCGTCGCGATGGTCAGCGCCATCAGCGACAGGTTGTCGAGCGAAAAGCCGAGCAGATACATCGCGGCGAAGGTGCCGATGATCGAAATCGGCACGGCGACGCTCGGTATCAGTGTCGCGCGCCAGTTGCGCAGAAACAGGAATACGACCATCACGACCAGCGCCACCGCGATCACGAGCGTCAGCTCGGTATCGTGCAGCGACGAGCGGATCGTCACGGAGCGGTCGGCGGTCGGCGTGATCTGCACGTCGGCGGGCAGCGCCGCCTGAAGTTGCGGCAGCATCGACTTCACCCGGTCGATGGTCTCGATGATGTTCGCGCCCGGCTGGCGATACAGAATGACGAGCACCGCGCGCTTGTTGTTGATGAGGCCGAGGTTGCGCAGGTCTTCGACCGAATCGACCACTTCACCCACATCCGAGAGCTTCACCGCCGAGCCGTTGCGGTACGCGACGACGAGATCCCTGTATTGCGAAGCCTTGCTCGCCTGATCGTTGGTGTAGAGCTGAACGCGGTTGCCCTTGAACTCGATCGCGCCCTTCGGACTGTTCGCGTTCGCCGATGCGAGCGCGGCGCGCACGTCCTCCAGCCCGATGCCGTAGTGAAAGAGGGCGCCCGGCTCCAGCTCGACGCGCACCGCCGGATTCGCCGAGCCGCTCACGTCGACTTCGCCGACGCCCGGCACGGTCGAAAGCGTCTGCTGCAGCACGGTCGCGGCGGAATCGTAAAGCGAGCCCGCCGTGCGCGTGGGCGACGAGAGCGCGAGCACCAGAATCGGTGCGTCGGCGGGGTTGACCTTGTGATACGTCGGGTTCTGGCGCAGCGAGGTCGGCAGATCGGCGCGCGCGGCGTTGATCGCGGCCTGCACGTCGCGCGCGGCGCCGTCGATATCGCGATTGAGGCCGAATTGCAGCGTGATGCGCGTCGAGCCCACCGAACTCATCGACGTCATCTCGCTCACGTCGGCGATGGTGCCGAGATGCCGCTCCAGCGGGCTCGCCACGCTTGTCGCGACCGTCTCCGGGCTCGCGCCGGGCAGCGTCGCCTGCACGGAGATCGTCGGAAAATCGACCTGCGGCAGCGGCGCCACGGGCAGCCGCACGAACGCGAACATGCCCGCGAGCGCGATGCCGATCGCGAGGAGCGTCGTCGCGACCGGCCGGGCGATGAAGATGCGCGACAGATTCATGGCTCAGCGTCCCTCACTGGCCGGCGCCGGCGGCGCGCCTCGATGAAACCGCGCGCGCAGCTTGCGGGCGAGCGAATCGAAGCCGAGATAGATCACCGGCGTCGTAAAAAGCGTGAGCAATTGCGACACGATGAGACCGCCGACGATCGCAATGCCCAGCGGATGCCGCAGCTCCGAACCCGCGCCCCAGCCGAGCATCAGTGGCAGCGCGCCGAGCAACGCGGCCATCGTCGTCATGAGAATCGGGCGAAAGCGCAACAGCGACGCCTGGAAAATCGCCTCGCGCGGCGACTTGCCTTGATCGCGTTCGGCTTCGAGTGCGAAGTCGATCATCATGATCGCGTTCTTCTTCACGATGCCGATCAACAGCACGATGCCGATGATGCCGATGATGTCGAGATCGTGCCCGGTGATCATCAGCGAGAGCAGCGCGCCGACGCCCGCGGACGGCAGCGTCGAGAGAATGGTGATCGGGTGGATGAAACTCTCGTACAGCACGCCGAGCACGATGTACATCGTCACGATGGCCGCGAGAATCAGGAACAGTTCGTTCGACAGCGACGCCTGAAACGCGAGCGCCGCGCCCTGGAAGCGGATCTGGAACGATGCGGGCAGGCCGATCTCCTCTTTCGCCTGCTCGATCGCCTTCACCGCTTCGCCGAGCGACGCGCCCTTGGCGAGATTGAAGGAGACGGTCGTCGCCGGGAACTGGCCGAGGTGCGTGACGAGCAAGGGCGCCGCGCGCTCGTGGAACTTCGCGATGGCCGACAGCGGCACCTGTCCGTTGCTCGCGGTGGAGGAGGGCAGATAGATGCCGTTGAGCGTGTCGCTGTAGTGCGCGTCGCTCGGTTCGGCTTCGAGAATCACGCGGTACTGGTTCGACTGCGTGAAGATCGTCGAGATGATGCGCTGGCCGAACGCGTCGTAGAGCGCGTTGTCGACGGTCGCCGGCGTAATGCCGAAGCGCGCGGCGGTCGCGCGGTCGATCTCGATGTACACCGACTGGCCGTTCTGCTGCAGGTCGGTGGCGACATCGGTGAGGATCGACGTGTGCTGCAGGCGCTCGACGAGCTTCGGCACCCATTCGGCGAATTCGGACGGATTCGGGTCCGTCAGCATGAACTGGTACTGCGTCGGGCTGACGGTCGAATCGATCGTCAGATCCTGCACCGGCTGCATGTAGAGCTTGATGCCGGGAATGTCCGCGACTTCGCTCTGGATTGTGCGGATGATGTCGCTCGACGTATTGCTGCGGTCGTCGCGCGGCTTCAGGTTGATGAGCATGCGCCCGCTGTTGAGCGTGATGTTCGTGCCATCGACGCCGACGAACGAAGTCAGGCTTTCCACGTCCGCGTTCTGCAGGATTTTCTGCGCGAGCGCCTGCTGCTGCTCCGCGACGGCCTGATACGACGCCGCCTGCGGCGCCTGGGTGATCGCCTGGATCACGCCGGTGTCCTGCGTGGGGAAGAAGCCCTTCGGGATGTACACGTACAGCACCGCGGTGCAGATGAGCGTGAGCACGAAAACGAGCAGTGTCGCGCGTTGACGCTCGAGCACCCAGTTCAGCGCGACCGCATATCGCCCGATGACGTAGTCGATGAACTGGTGTGCGCGCGCTTCGAAGCGCTTGCTTTCTTTCGGCGGCGTGTGGCGCAGGAGCTTGGCGCACATCATCGGCACGAGCGTGAGCGAGACGATCGCCGAAATGACGATGGTCACCGCGAGTGTGATTGCGAATTCGTGGAAGAGGCGGCCGACCACGTCGCCCATGAAGAGCAGCGGAATCAGCACGGCGATGAGCGAAACCGTCAGCGAGATGATGGTGAAGCCGATCTGCTTCGACCCCTTCAACGCGGCTTCGAGCGGCGATTCGCCTTCCTCCACGTAGCGCGCGATGTTCTCGATCATCACGATGGCGTCGTCGACGACGAAGCCAGTCGCGATGGTCAGCGCCATCAGCGAGAGGTTGTCGAGCGAGAAGCCGCACAGATACATGATTGCAAGCGTGCCGACAAGCGAGAGCGGCACGGACAAGCTGGGGATGATGGTCGCGTAGACGTTCGCGAGGAAGAGATAGATCACCAGCACGACGAGCACGACGGAAAGCGCGAGCTCGAACTGCACGTCGCGAACCGATGCGCGGATGGTCGTGGTGCGGTCCGTGACGACGCGCACGTCGAGCGCCGCCGGCAGCGCTTGTTGCAACTGCGGCAGAATTTTCTTGATACCGTCGACGACCGCGATCACATTCGCGCCCGGCTGGCGCTGCACGTTCAGGATGATCGCGGGTGTCGCGTCGACCCACGCGCCGAGCTTCGTGTTCTCCGGTCCCTGGACGATGCTCGCGACGTCCGTCAGCATGACCGGGCGGCCGTTGCGATAGGCGACCACCGCGCTCTTGTAGGCGTCGGCGTCGGTGAGCTGGTCGTTCGCGTTGATCGTGTAGGCGCGCGTGGGGCCGTCGAAGTTGCCCTTCGGCGTGTTGACGTTGAGGTTCGAAATCGTCGTGCGCAGATCGTCGATGTTGAGGCCGTAGGAGGCGAGCGCGCGCGTGTTCGCCCGGATGCGCACGGCCGGACGATTGCCCCCGCTCACCGACACGAGGCCCACGCCCGCGACCTGCGAGATCTTTTGCGCGAGACGCGTGTCGGCGAGATCCTGCACCTGCGTGAGCGGCAGTGTCTTCGAGCTCACCGCGAGCGTCATGATCGGCGCGTCGGCGGGGTTCACCTTCGCGTAGATCGGCGGCGCGGGCAGATCGGACGGCAGCAGGTTGCCCGCCGCGTTGATGGCCGCCTGCACTTCCTGCTCGGCGATATCGAGCGGCAGGTCGAGGCTGAATTGCAGCGTGATGACCGATGCGCCCGCGGAGCTCTGCGACGACATCTGGTTCAGGCTCGCCATCTGCCCGAACTGCTTTTCGAGCGGCGCGGTGACACTCGATGTCATCACATCCGGCGACGCGCCCGGATAGAAGGTCTGGACCTGGATCGTCGGATAGTCGACGGCGGGCAGCGCCGAGAGCGGCAGGAAGCGCAGCGCGACGAGGCCGACCAGCATGATCGCCGCCATCAGGAGCGCCGTGCCGACCGGACGCAGGATAAAAATGCGAGATGGGTTCATGCCGGATTCGTTACGTAATGCTTGCGGTTACTGCTGCTGCGACTGCTGACGTCGATGCCCGCCGTGCCGCGCCCCCGATGCCGCCGAAGCCGGCGCCGCCGCCGATGCGCCGGAAGCACCCGATGCCGCCTGCGCCTTTTCAGCCGGAATCGTGATCTTCGCGCCTTCCTTCAGGCGGTCGGAGCCGTCGATCACCACGCGCTCGCCCACTTGCAGCCCGGACTTGATGCTGGTGCGCTCGCCGTCGACCGGGCCCGCCTTCACGTTGCGCACCGTGACGGTGTTATCCGGCTTCACGACATAGACGAACGAGCCGGACGAGCCGTTCAGCACCGCCGAAGTGGGCACGATGGTCGCGTTCTTGATGACATCGACGAGCAGCTTCGTGTTCACGAACTGATTCGGGAAGAGCATGCTTTCCTTGTTGTCGAAGGTGGCGCGCAGCTTCACGGTGCCGGTGGTCGTGTCGATCTGGTTGTCGACGGTTTCGAGGTAGCCCGCTTCGAGCGGCGTCGTGTTCGAGCGGTCGTATGCGGTCACCGACATCTTCGTGCCCGCGTGCAGCGGCTTGAGAATCGCGGCGAGGTTGTCCTCGGAGGTCGTGAAAATCACGCTGATCGGCTGCAACTGCGTGATGACGACGACGCCGTTGGTGTCGCCCGTCGTCACGTAGTTGCCCGGATCGACCTGGCGCAGACCCACGCGCCCCGACACCGGCGCGGTGATGCGCGCGTAAGTCAGATCGAGCTTGTAGGTATCGACGTTGGCCTGATCGGACTTCACCGCGCCTTCGTACTGCTTCACGAGCGACGCCTGCGTGTCGACCTGTTGCTTCGCGATGGAGTCCTGCGAAAGCAGCGTCTGGTAGCGCTGCAAGTCGAGACGCGCGGTCTGCAGCAACGCCTGGTCTTTCGCGAGCGCGCCTTGCGCGTTGCGCAGCGAGATTTCGTAGGGACGCGGATCGATCTGCGCGAGCACGTCGCCTTTCCTGACCATCTGGCCTTCCTTGAACGCGACGTCGACCAGCGTGCCGTTCAACTGCGTCTTGACCGTGACGTTTGCAAGCGGCGTGACGGTGCCAAGCGAATTGATGACGACGGGCATTTCGCCTTGCGTGACGGTCGCCACATGCACCGGCTGCGGCTGGTTTGCTGCTTGCGCGCCGCGCCGTCCGCCTTGACGCGCGTCCTGCGAGGCGCCCGTGCCGCCGCCGCTGCCGCGATTCCACGGATGCCACCACGCGAGCGCGCCGGCGACGACCAGGAGCGCGACGATGAGCGGAACCATCCGGCGCCGCCGTCGTGCGGGTTCGATGACGGCGGGCGTTGGAGGCGTCGGGCGCGGCTGCGCGGGAGGATTCTTTTGGTCGTCCATCGGTTCGGTGGCTGGGTCTTTCAAATCTGTACGGAGCGCGGACGGGCGGCGATCACGGTTCGGTCGCGCAAAGCGATGCGCCGCGCGCATGAACCGTGACTCAAGCGGGGACCGTGAAAATGGCGGGGCCGTCGAAAGCGTCTGGAAAGCCTGCCTGTCAATTCAGGCGGGGAGCCCGGCGCGGCCCGGGTGCGCGCGAAGCATGATGCTACGTCCCGCACCGGGGGCCGTCTACCGGCCATTCTTTCTGTTGATTACGACTGTTACATGCGCGCTGACGCGAGCTTTCGACGGGCTTCGTCGCGCGCCGCGCAGAGGCGTGGTCGCTTAGTCTAACCGGCGGCGTGTGCGCCGTTGGTCGCGCGCGTGCCGCCGATCTCGCGCGTGATCTGCTCGACGCAATCGAGCAGCGCCGGCGCGACTTCTTCGATCAGTACGTCGTGCGGGCACTGATGCGCGGCGCCGCCGCAGTTGACCGAATACCGTTCGCCGGACGGTCCCACGAAGCCCGCTGCGACCGCGTTCAGCCCCTGATGCCATTCCCCGACGGAGAGGGCGAAGCCGAGGCGCAAGGCATCGTCGAGGCCGTGCTGCAAGCCACCCGCGATGGCCGGCCAGTCGTCGCCCGATGCGGTCTGCAAACTGCCGATGAGCGCGCGCCGGTCCGGTTCCGACAGCACCGCAAGGTATGCGCGGCCGACCGCCGTGCGGCTCAGATCCATCCTGCCACCGACTTCCAGTCGCGAGACGAGCACGGCGGAGCGAGGCCGGATGGCATCGATTACAACCATTTCCAGACGATCGCGCACGGCGAGGTGAACGGACAACCCGGTTTGATCCGCGAGCCGGATGAGGAACGGGCGCGCCCGTGCACGAATATCGAAGTTGCGTAAGAATCCGTTGCTCAGCTCGAGAACCGATGCGGTGAGCACGAAACGCTCACTATCGGGCAACCGGAGCAGCAGACCGGCACCGACGAGCGTCGCGGTGATACGCGAAACCGTCGGCTTGGGGATGCCGGTCCAGTCGGTCAGTTCGCGATTGCTCACAGGCGCGTCGGCGGCGGCGATCCGGCGCAACACATCGAGCCCGCGCGCGAGCGCCGTCACTTCCTCGCCGTCTTTCTCACGGACGCGCTCTCTGGATGAGGACTGCTCATTGGGCATAGGCATTCGTTTTGTGAAACATTGTTTTATTTGATGGCGGGCGCAATTCTACCGGGCGACACGGCCAAACTTGCAAACGATGCAAGGCTTCACGATAAGCTGCATACACGATGAAACTTTTACGCCGACTGCCGTGCCTTGAACGAAACTTGGGCAGTTGCCCGAACGGCGAAATTTTGCTTGACTTAGGCAGCGATCCCGGAAAAAATGGAACCGAATTTCGAAACCGAAGGTGACGTGCGCGTCGGCGCTTTCCGCTCAGGGCTCGAAAGACAGGCTCTCAGGTTCTAGCACGGCCCTCGGAATGGCTAGAACTTTTAAGGCGCTACGGCAACGTAGCGCCTTTTTTTTCGTCCGTGCGTTCGCTAAAACGCTTTGACGCAAATATACCCGAAGGGCAATAGAACTGAATCGATCGTGCGCAATCCTCTAGATCGGGATGCCGCGAGCGAAGGGGAATGCGAGGAGGGAAACCGGCGGCGTAGATCTTCGCCGGTCGACGGCAAACGCGGCGCATAGTGCGCCGCGTCGAGGGAATCAGTACATGTTGTTGAACACGCGCGGCTGCCTGAGGAGGCGCTTGCCGCGCACGATCCAGTAGACGCTCGCGCATACGAGCAGCAGGGCGACGGCCAGTACCACAAGCGGCGAAATACGTTCCGGCGCGGGCGGGTTCGTTGCGATGAACAATGCCGTGAGAAATGCCGCGCCTGCCTGATAGAACGATCGGCTGGCGAGATTGCGGCGCATGCGGGGCGTGGCGAAGCGGGAGACGGGCGCGCGAGTGAACGGCTCGAACAACATCAACCCTGCGACCAGGGCGACAGCGACATTCATGAGAAGCATGGTGCGAGACTTCGTGGAGGCTGGAACGTCGGCGAATATATGCCACTGAAGTAGGCACCAAAAGCAGAAGTCTCTTAAATATAGAGGGAAAATTCTATTTCCCGTTTGCTACTTCAGTTCCGCGTCGCGCTGGTTGCCGAAAGGCCAGCGCAATCTTCGCGCGCCAGCCAGGTTCCCCTGCGATGCAAGGTTTCAGAGTTCGATGCGTGTGCCGAGCAGCGCGAGAAATTGCCTGATCCACGCGGGATGAGCAGGCCATGCGGGCGCGGTGACGAAATTCGCATCGGTCACGGCGTCGTCCACTGCGATATCTGCGAAGGTCGCGCCGGCGAGCCGCACTTCGGGCGCGCAGGCCGGATAAGCGGAAATGCGTCGTCCCTCGATCACGCCTGCGGCCGCGAGCACCTGCGCGCCGTGGCAGACAGCGGCGATCGGCTTGTTCGACCGCGCGAAATGGCGCACCAGTTCAAGCACGCGATCATCGAGTCGCAAATACTCCGGCGCGCGCCCGCCTGCGATCGCGAGGGCGTCGTAACCGCCCGGATCGACATCGTCGAAGCTCGCGTTGAGCGTGAAGCGGTGGCCGGGCTTCTCCGTGTAAGTCTGATCGCCCTCGAAATCATGGATCGCCGTTTTCACGTAATCGCCGCGCTCTTTGCCGGGGCACACCGCATCGACCGTATGGCCGACGGCCTGCAGCGCCTGGAACGGGACCATCGTTTCATAGTCTTCGGCGAAATCGCCGGTGAGGAAAAGAATCTTCTTCGCAGCCATCGCTAGCCTCGTCAGTGAATGGGTTGTCGGATGCACCGTGCGGCGTGCAAGGCGCACAACGCGGACCAGTCTACTATTCAGTTGCGCGTCGCATGCGACACGGCGGAGCAGCATTCCGGAGAGACTGCGCCCCGGCAGCGTATGATGTGCGCGAGTTTTTTGAGATCACGAAACAGGCAGAAGGTAACACCATGCAAATGACTCCCATGAGCCGCATCGCCGTGGCGCTCGCGGCGCTCGGCGTGCTGGCGGCGTGCGAGAAACACGACGCCACCGCGGGGCAAGCCGCGGGCGCATTCAACAACCTCGCGAGCCAGACCAGCCAGAAGTTCGACCAGGCGGCGAGCTATGTCGGCCAGAAGGTCGATGCGGCCAGGCAGTCGGCGCAACAGAATGTCGATGGCGCCGGATCGATGCCCGATGTGTCGGCGAGCAGCGTCGCCGCGACGGCGCGATCGAACTTCGACAGCGCGGCGAGCGCCACGAATGCCGCCATCAACAATGCCGCGAGCGCGACGGGCGCCGGCCTGCAATCGGCGGGTCGCAAGCTGCAGGAATGGTCCGCGAACGGCGGCGCATCGAATCCGCAGGCGAGCGCGCAGGGCTCGGTCGCAAGCCCGGCCGCCGATGGCAGCGGCGCCCGCACCGAGATGGACAAATAGCGCGAGCCGATGCCGGCATCAGCGCTCATTCGTCTGAAAAAATCACGCGAATCGGCTTAACATTCCGTTACGTCCCCGTTGGGCGGTGTTCCTGTCACAGCCGCTAAACTGGCGGTCTTTCAGAATCGAGACCGTTATGAAGTCACGCAAGCTCGCGCCTGCACGCGCGGCGGCGTCTGTCGCGATCTCCTGGATGGCGGCGCGCGTGCGTTGCAGCGCCGCGCTCATGCACCATGCGTCGCGCGCTCTTTCGCTCGTCATGTCGTCGGTGCTTGCCGTGCTCGTCGCGTCGATCGCGTTCGCGGCGCCCGCCGCACAGGCGGCTCCCGCGCTCACGCTGCCCACTTTTCAGGAACTGATCACGCCGGCCGCGCCCGCGTCCGCGCCGGATGCCGCGTCTGCGCCCGCCATGTCCGATGCCGAGATGCTGCGCTCGCTCGACAACATCATCTCCACGCTCGACAGCGACAAGCAGCGCGCCGCGCTCGTCTCCCAGTTGAAGCACTTGCGCGATGCGAAGCGCGCTGCCGATGCCGCGGTTCCGGCGTCCGGCCCGGCCGCGGCTCCCGCGACGGCGGACGCCGCGGCAAGCAGCACGGCCGCCTCGGGCGCGACGCCGACGTCCGGCTCGACGGCCTCCTCGGTCGTGGCGACCATCGCGCAGAACGCGGGCCTGCTCGGAGCGATCGCGTCGGCGCTCACCAATATCGAAGCCGACGTGAAGCGCGGCAAGACGCCCTTCGCCTATTGGATCGGGCGCTTCAACGCGGCCGGCAACGAGCTTTTCACGATCGTCACGAGCCAGAGCCGCGAGCCGTTCGGCCGCACGCTCTTCAACTTCTTCGCGACGCTGGCGGGATGGGCCGCGTGCGCGATGACGCTGGTCTATCTGCAGCGGCGCGTGCAGGCGCGTTATGGCATCGGCGCCGGCCTGCACTCGAATCCGACGACGCGCGAGTTGCTGCTCTTCGCGCTGCGCCGTGTGGCGCCGTATCTCTTCGCGTTCTTCGCCGCGCTGACCTTCACGCACTACATGCCGCTTTCGCTCGGCCGCACGCTCGCGATGGTCACCGCGTACGCAATCGTCGCGGGCGCGGTGTTTTCCGCGATCTGCCTCATCATGTTCTCGCTGTTCGGCTCGGCGCACCGGCGCGTCGCGGTGAACCTGCTGATCCTTCGCGCGCGCCGGCTGCTCTTTCTGATCGGCACGCTCGGCGCGCTCGGCGACGCCGCCGCCAACTACGACGTCGCTCAGCAACTCGGCACCAATCTGGCCGGGCTCATCTCGACCTGCGCGAACATGGGCGCCGCGGGCCTCACCGCGTATTTCGCGCTCGCGTTCCAGCGCCCCGTCGCGCATCTGATCCGAAGCCGAAGCTACGAGCAGCGCAACACGCGCAAGGCCGCGACAGAAACCTTCGAAGTCGTCGCGTCGCTGTGGCAACTGCCGCTGCTGTTGCTCGCGTCGGCGTCGGTGGTGGCGACGCTGATGGGCATTGGCACGTCGGAGAATGTGTTGCAGATGGCGATCGCGACCGCGGGCCTGCTCGTCGTCGCGTTCTTTCTCTCCGCGATCATCGTGCGCATCACGCGGCCCAGGTCGCGCAAACCGCGCCGGCAATCGGCCTATGTGCGCAGGCTCGTCAAGTTCGTCGGCACGATGATCGTGGTCGGCGTGTGGCTCGTGTTCCTTGAACTCTCGTCGCGTTTCTGGGGCTTCTCGCTCGCCCACATGGCCGAGGAGAGCGTTGCCGCGCGCGGCATCACGCACGCGGTCGCGATGATCGTGCTGACGTTCTTCGTCGTATGGCTGATCTGGATTCTCATCGACACCGGCATTCAGGAGGCGCTCAGGCCGGACGCGGCACGGCGCGGCGGGCGCGGTCCGAGCATGCGCGCCCGCACGATGCTGCCGCTCGTGCGCAACGTCGTGTTCGTGTTCCTGCTGACGGTCGCGGCGATCGTAACGGCCGCCAACCTCGGCCTGAACGTGACGCCGCTGCTCGCGGGCGCGGGCGTGATCGGTCTTGCGGTCGGTTTCGGCGCGCAGTCGCTCGTCGCGGATCTGATCACGGGGCTTTTCATCATCATTGAGGACACGATTTCGGTTGGCGATTCGATCGAGGTCGAGGGCGGCCACGCGGGCATCGTCGAAAGCCTGACGATTCGCACCGTGCGCCTGCGCGACGGTCAGGGCGCGATCCACGCGATCCCGTTCTCGCAGATCAAGACGGTCAAGAATCTGTCGCGCGATTTCGCATATGCGGTGTTCGAGGTGCGCGTGCCGTTTACCGCCGACGTCGAGGAAGTGACGCAAATGATTCGCGAAGTCGGCGCCGATCTGATGGCCGATTTCCGCTATCGGCTCGAGATGCTGGGACCGGTCGAGGTGTGGGGGCTGGACCGCTTCGATCCCAACTGGATGGTCGTGAAGGGGCAGATCAAGACGCGGCCGCTGCAGCAATGGAGCGTCGCGCGGGCGTTCAATCTGCGCATCAAGCGCAAGATGGACGAGGCGGGCATGGAGATTCCCGTCCCGCAGATGCACGTGCAGATGACGCGCGATGCCATGCTCGGCGCCGACGCCGCCGAAGGGCGCGGGCGGCGCATCTGGACGGGCGAAGCGCCGCCGGCCGCACACGAAGAGGAACAGGCGGTCGGCCCGGGACTTTCGCGTGAGGCGAAGGTCGCGGCGGCCGCGGCGCGCGACGTTTCCCACGAGCCGCAGCCGGCGCCTCCGCCGACCGATCAGTCCGTGCCGATTCCGCCGCAGATTCCGACGGCCTCCGAGCCGGGGAAAGGCTGAGCTTTCTTCAGGCCGCCAGCAGATCGTTGACGTGCGTCGAGATCTGCTCGCCCGCGACGCCGTAGACATGCAGCGAGACGGCGCGCGCGGCGGCATCGGCGGGAAGGCCGAGCTGATGAATCGCGCCACGTCCCGCGTCCACATACGACACCGCGCCCGGCGGGCGTGGATGACGCCGCGTTTTAATCGCGCAGTGCTCGAGCGCGTCCCAGCGATAAAGCGTTTCTTCGAGCGTGCCTTCCATCACCGCATAGCCGCACCACGTTCGATGACCGTGCACCGGGCTCGCCTGGCCCGGCGCCCAGACGAGCGCGGCGATCGCATAGCGGTCGAGCGGATCGGCGGCGAGCAGATGGCGGCAATAACTCTGCGGATTGCTTGCGCGCTGATCCGGACGCAACAGGCCCGGATCGGCGATCGCCCGTTGCAGCGCCAGGCGCACGCGCTGTCCGAACGAAGCGCGCGGCCCCCTTTCGGCGGCAGAGAAAGCGGCATCCAGCTCGCGGCATAGTTGCTCGAGCGCCGCGCTCTGGCGGGAAGCCGGACCGGAAGCCGGCGCAGCCGGAGAAAAGGGCCGCGCCGGGCGGCTGACATGTTCGAGTTGCATAGTGGAAGGGCCGTCTCTTCGTTGTTGCCTGTTGCACTCATTTATACCGGCTTGCCTCCAGAATAAGTTTCCATATAATTTCGCTCGACCATCGAGAAATAGAATAATTTCCTATAAGGGGTGCAGCATGGGAATGGACCTCATCGACCGCAAACTGCTCGAGTTGCTGCAGAACGACGTGACGATGCCCATCGCGGAACTCGCGCAACGCGTGAATCTGTCGCAGACGCCGTGCTGGAAGCGCGTTCAGCGCCTGAAGGAAACGGGCGTGATCCGGGCGCAGGTGGCGCTATGCGATCCGAAGAAACTGGGCGTCGGTACGACGGTGTTCGTCGCGGTGCGCACGAATCAGCACACGCAGACGTGGGCGGAGGATTTCACGCGCGCGGTCCGCGACATTCCGGAAGTGGTCGAGGTGTATCGGATGAGCGGAGAAACCGACTATCTGCTGCGCGTCGTGGTGTCGGATATCGACGACTACGACCGCGTGTACAAGCAGCTCATTCGCGCGGTGCCTCTGTATGACGTGAGTTCCAGTTTCGCGATGGAGCAGATCAAGTATTCGACGGCGCTGCCGGTGAGGCCGACGCTCGCGCCGTGAGCGTTCGCGAGCGCATCAGCTCAAGATGATCAAGCGATGCGGGGCGCGTTCGCCGCGCATGCATGAAACAAAAAGCCGCCCGGGAGGGCGGCTCAACACGTCCGGTCACAAGGTTATCCCGACACCTGCCCTTGCCGCCCTCGCCGGGATCGGACGCGCATGGAATCGAAATCAGTATCGTCGTCCGGACGGGAGCCTTTCAAGCGGCGCGGTGCAGCACAGAATTTCGCCGTCGGCGTGCGCGTATCGAAACGACATGAGCCGAAGTGCGGCGAACCGCATCAGCGGGTGCTGGACCGATATGCCTCGCAACCCAACTGAAACCCAACGCGAGTACCATGTCGGGTCTTTCCCGAAACGTCGCCACGAACCTTTTCATGAACCACGATTCCCGCGATCCTCGCCGCCCGGACGGTAAGCCGAAGAACCCGACCCGCGCCGTCAGCGTGTTCATCGTCGTCGTGGTGCTGCTCGTGATCGGCACGATTCTCTTCAACGCGATTCGCGAAAAGCGCGAGTTCGATCAGCAAAACGCGCAACCGTCCGCGGCAAGCGACGTGCGCCCCGCGGTGCCCGCGATCGGCGCATCGCAGTGACGCAATAGCACGTCGCGTTCAGACCGGCAGGCGAATCTGCGCCGCGTCCTTGCCGATGAGCGATGACGCGGTCAGCATCTGTTTGCATTGATGCGCGAGCAGCTTGAGATCGTGAAGCGCATCGGCGGGCAGCGCTTGCGCGCGCTCGGCATCGACGACCATCTTGTCCAGATCGCGCCGCAGTTCCTTGAGCGCGTCCGTCTGTGCGGGCGGCGCATCGGGCCCGGGCGCGGCAGGCAGTTCGCCGACGGCGCCGGCGAGATTGTCGCGCACGATGCCGAACGTGCGCTGCACCGGTTCGAACGGCTGGCCGCCCGCTTCGTTGAGCGACTGCAGGAGCGGCGCCACAGCGGTGATCTGCGAGGCGAGGACATGGCTTTGCACGAGCAGATCGTTCAATTCGGCGACATACCGTTGCTGCGCCTTCGGCTCGAGCATCATGCGCTGGAACGCTTGCGCGAGATTGGCGAAAGCGATGTGCACGTTCTTGCGCGCGAGCCGATAACGGAAGTCACGATCGAGCGCGGTGGCCGCGACCGTTGCCGCGGCGGACGCGCCCTTGCTCGCCGTGGCCGCCGTGCTTTCCCCGATACTCACCGACGACAACCGCTGCGCCGTGGCACTCGCGGCTTTCATCTGCGAATCGACGACCAGCGCCGGATCGAGCGGCGGCGTGACGGTGCCCGGCTCGCTGGCCGCGACCGCCGTGATGGTCACCGTTTGCGCGGGCGCCTCGACAGGCAACGCCGCCGCCACCGCGCCGGCGTTGGCATCGGCGAACACGGCGCGTTCGACGGGCGTTTCCACCGCCGATGACGAAGCCGCGCGCGCCTTCTCGGCCTGCGTGGCCGGCTTCGCTTTCCACCACCAGCTGGCTTCCAGATAATTGCGCGTCGCGGCGAGCAGATCCTTCACGAGCTTGCCCATCAACCGGTATTCCCAATAAGGGAAGAGATGGCTCGCCGCGATGGCGATCGCGCAGCCGACCACGGTGTCGATCGCCCGCTCGCCGATCAGCCGCAAGCTGCCGGGCGCGAGCAGATGGAACATCAGAAGCACATACGACGACGTGAACACGACGCTCGCCGCATAGTTGAAGAGCAGGAGGCTATAGCTCATCACCATCGACGCGAACATGACGACGAGCAGGATATGCGGCTCTTTCACGAAGAGAATTAGCGCGATGGTCACCGCGCAGCCGATCGCCGTACCGATGATCCGCTGCGTATTGCGCTGCTTCGTGAGCGAATAGCCGGGCTTCAGAATGATGACCGTCGTCATCACGATCCAGTACGCGTTCGTGAGCGGCAGCAGACGTCCGAGCCAGTAACCGATGCCAACCGCGATCGTTACGCGCAGCGCGTGGCGAAAGCTCGGCGAGGCCATCGTGAGATTCGAAAAGATCTGCATGAACGGCACGCGCCGGCTCGAAATGAACCGCGACAATGCGTGATCGATCTGCACTTCGGTCTCGATCGGGCTCGCGTCGTCGCGTGTGCGGCGACGCATCTTGTCGATGAGTCGCGTCGCGCTCCAGAGCCGCCTGAACACCGCCGCTGCCGCCGTGTACGCTTCGGGATTCTTCTCCGGCAGGCCGTGCTTGCGCATCAGTTCGAGTTCGTATTCGATCGCGCGCAATTCGGCCTTCATGCTGATCTGCCGCCCGGCCGGCTTGTTCTGCAGCACGGCGAGGCCGATTTCCTCGAGATCCGCGCTCGCCTTTCGCATCAGATCGCGATAGAAGATGAGCACGTCCGAGCCCGCGAAGGTCTTTCTGACGAGCGGATAGTCCGTGTGCGCGCCGACGAAGAACTCGTGCAGATCCACCACGTTGATGAAAAGATTGAAGAGCCGCGCGCGCCGCGCGTCGAGCTTGCCGCTTTTCACTTTCGGCAGGTTGCGCAGCACGATGTCGCGCGCCGCGTCCTGCCGCTCGACGGCCGCAATCTGCTTTTCGATGAGCACGCGATAACACTCGTCGAGATCGGCGTCGCCGTCATAGAACTCGGCCCGCGCGAGCAGGTACTCCGCGCAACTGAAAATGCTTTCGGCGAGCGCCTGCTGCTCGATGCGATACACGAGCAGGCGGCTCACGAGCGTCGCCCAGTAGGTGTACCAGAGGCCGCCCACGAGAATCCACGACGCGTTGATGAGCGCCTGCAAGGGCGTGAAATGCTCTTCGAGCGTGACGACCATCATGAAGAGCGTCGCGAAGCTGATTTGCGGCCAGCGATTGCCATAGACGACGATCAGCGACAGCACGAAGGTCAATGGCACGATGGTCAGCCAGAGCGTGAGCGGATGCGCCGTCGCGATTCCTGTTGCGAGCGCCGCAAGAAAGCCGATCAGCGTGCAGGCGAGCATCTCGTTGTGCTTGTGCCTGAGCGGCCCGGGCATGTCGACGACGCACGCGCCGAGCGCGCCGGTTGCGATCGTGAAGCCGAGCTCGCGATTGTCGAAGACGATGAGCATGAGGACGGCGGGCAGTGACACGCCCAAAGCGATGCGCAAGCCGCCGAAGAAATACTGGCTGTAGATGAACTTCCTGATTTCGAACGAATAACGCATCGACTTCCTGTCTTGACGCTCGTTGATGTTCTAAGGGGACGAGGCGAGAAACGAGTCTAACCCAACTCACCCGGGCTTCGACCCTCGGCCATTCGGCCAGGTTCTCGCCGCCGCGCCCGCTTTGCTATGCTGGCGCCTGAACGTTGCAAAGCTTTTCAAATCCCCCCATTTCAAGCCGCAAAGCACGCCGCTTCCATGCTCGAACTCTTTTATTCGAATCGTCACGAGACGCTCGCCGCGGCGCTCTTCGAGGACCTCGACGCGTTCGCGATGCGCGAGAGCGATCCCTTCGCGCGCGAAGCCGTCATCGTGCCGAGCGCGGCCGTGCGGCGGCGGCTCGAACTCGACATGGCCGAGCGCTTCGGCATCTGCGCGAACGTCGATTTCTGCTATCTCGCGCAATGGCTTTGGGCGCAGATCGGACGCGTGCTGCCCGTGCCCGCATATTCGCCGTTCGCGCCGGACCGGCTTGCGTGGCGCTGCTACCGGCTCTTCGAGGATCCGTCGATCGGCGATTCGGCGCGGCTGTCCACGTATCTCAACGCCGCCGACGACTCGATGCGCTACGAGCTAGCGCGCCGCATCGCGACGGTTTTCGATCACTATCTGACGTATCGGCCCGAGTGGCTCACGCACTGGCAGGCGGGCGGCTCGATTCTCGCGGGCAGCGGCGCCAGGACCGATGCGCGCGGCCCGCGTCTTTCCGGCGCGAACGATATTCAACGCGAGGACGAGCGCTGGCAGGCGGCCCTCTGGCGCGCGTTGCTCGCGGATCTCGCACGCGATGCGAACGGCGACGAGAAAGATCCGACGCCGCCCGCGTACCGCTTTCTCGCCGACGCGCCCGGCCTCGACCTCGATGCCGTGATGCGCGCGCAATGGCCGCGCCGCATCAGCGTGTTTGCCTTGCCGACAATGCCGCCGCTGCATATCGCGCTGTTGCGCGAGCTGTCTCGCTGGATCGACGTGCGCGTCTATGCGCAGAATCCCTGCCGCGAGTTCTGGTACGACATCGTGAGCGCGGCGCGCGTCGAGCAGCTCGAGCTGAAGGGCGAAGCCGATTATCAGGAAGTCGGCCATCCGCTGCTTGCCGAATGGGGCCGCCAGACGCAGGCGCAACTGCACATGCTGCACGAGCTGACCGAAAGCGCGGCCTCGAGCGAGCGGCAACTCTTCGAGGACAATCCCGCGCCCACGTGGCTCGCGCGCGTGCAGAACGGCATCCTGGCGCTCGATGAAGAGAACGCGCAGCCGCAGCCTGAAACGATCGTGGAGAACGGCATCGAAGTGCATGTCTGTCATAGCCTGTCGCGCCAGCTGGAAGTGCTGCACGATCGTCTGCTCGACTGGTTCGACGACATCGAAGGCCTGGAGCCGTCTGATGTGCTCGTCGCGTTTCCGGACCTCGCGGTGGCGGGGCCGCTCATCGACGGCATCTTCGGCACCGCGCCCGCGAGCGCGAGCAACGAGCGGCGGCGCATTCCGTATCGCATCACGGGCCTGCCGCCGTCGCAGGCGAATCCCGTCGCGCGCGCGCTCATCGACTGGCTCGCGCTTACCGAGCGCGGCGTCGGCGCGCCCGAACTCGTGGAATGGCTGCGTGTGGATGCGATCGCGGCGCGTTACGGCATCGACGCGATCGCGCTCGAAACGGCGCAGGCATGGCTCGCCGCCGCGGGCGCGCGTCGTGGGTTACGGCCGGACGAAGTCACCGCCGCGGACGTGCCCGCCGCGCGCCACACATTCGCCGATGCGCTCACGCGTCTTTATCTCGGCTACGCGTTGCCCGAGGGCGGGTCACCGGTAGGCGAGTGGCTGCCCATACAAGGCGCGAACGGCTCCGATGCCGAATTGCTCGGCCGTCTGACGCGCTTCGTCGACGATATCGACGCGTTCGCCGAGCGCATCGCGACGCCGCGCACCGCGCGCGCGTGGGGCGCTTTGCTGCTCGATGCGCTCGAGCGTTTCTTCGACGCGGGCATCGCATTCACCGACGCCATCGGCGACGTGCGCCGCGCGGTCGATTCGCTCGTCGCCGCGATGGACGAAGGCGCGGGCGATACCGACGTATCGGCCGCCGTGATCCGCACCGCGCTCACCGATACGCTCGACGATCCCGCGCGCGGCGGCGTGCCGTGGGGCGGTGTCACGTTCTCGTCGTTGACGAGCCTGCGTGGCCTGCCTTATCGCGTGGTGTGCCTGCTCGGCATGGACGACGGCATGCTTCCGAGCCTCACGCGCGCCGACGAGTTCGATCTGATGGCGTGTTTCGGCAAGCTCGGCGACCGCCAGCGCCGCGATGACGAGCGCAACCTGTTCCTCGATCTCATGCTCGCCGCGCGCGATCGGTTAATGATCGCGTACACGGGGCGCAGTATCCGCGACAACGCGGTGCTGCCGCCCGCCGCGCTCATCGACGAGCTGCTCGACTATCTCGCGCAGTCCGTCGCGGGCAGGCATGCCGGACCCAGTGAACTCGCAGAGGCCCGCGCACGTTTCGTGTTCGAGCACCCGTTGCAGCCCTATGCGCCGGACTATTTTCACGCGCACGGCAGGCTCTTCACCTACGAGCCCGAGCGCGCCGAACTCGCTCGCGCACTGGAGTCGGGCAAATCGCAGCCCGTCGCGCGGTTTTTCTCCGCGCCCTTGCCGCAGGAGGACGACGTCGCAATTGTCGCGTTCGACGACTTCGTGCGCTTCTGGCGTCATCCCGCGCGCGCGCTGTTGCGTGACCGTCTCGGCATCGCGCTCGTCGATGCCGAAGCCGAGCTCGACGAGACCGAGCCGTTCGAACTGGGCTTCGCGGGCCGCGATGCGCTCGCCGCGCGCGTGCTGCCCGCGCTGCTCGAAGCCGCCGACGAGGGCGACCGTGCCGCACGCGAACGCGCGAGACGCGTCGCGCGCGCGAGTCCTGAAATGCCCGGCGGCGCGACGGGCGGCGTGTGGCAGGCGCGCGAGCTTCACGCGCTCGGTCAACTGGCCGAACGCGTGCGCGCTTCGACGTCCGCGGGTGTCGAGCGTCTGCCGTTCTCGCTCGATCTCGCGCCGCGCTGGCCCGACACCGCCGGCATCGCGCTCTTCGGCGCACACGACGACGCACTCATCGACATTCGTCCGATGACGCTCGTCGGCACGCTCAATGCGCTCACGCCGCAAGGCCAGGTGATCTATCGCTACGACACGCCGCGCGCGCGGGATTACTTGTCCGCGTGGCTCGCGCATCTCGCGTATTGCGCGGCGCTCCCCGATGGCCCGCGCCGCACGATCTGGCACGGTCGCGGGGCGCAATCGGCGGATTTCGCGCTGATGCCCGTCGCCGATCCGCTCGCGCATCTCGCCGCGCTGGCGGCGCTCTATCGCGCGGGACGACGCATGCCGCTCAGGTTCTTTCCGAAAAGCGCGTGGCTCAAGGTGAAAGAGGGCGATTCGAAAGCGCAGGCCGCGTGGGAGTCCGAACGCACACACGCCGAATCCGACGACCCGGTGTTTCGCATCGCGTTTCGCGGCGCGGATCTCACGCTCGACGATGCCTTCGCCGCGCTCGCGCGCATCGTGTTCGAGCCGCTCGTACAACATCTGGAAAGCGCCGCATGACGAATCTCACGGCATCCGTCGATGACATCGGCGTGCAGGAACTCGATGTCTTCGCTTGCGCGCTCGATGGCGTGAACCAGATCGAGGCTTCCGCCGGCACGGGAAAGACCTGGAACATCTGCGCGCTATACGTGCGGCTGCTGCTCGAAAAGCGCCTGTCGGTCGAGCAGATTCTCGTCGTGACTTTCACGAAGGCCGCGACCGCCGAGTTGCACGAACGCATCCGCTCGCGGCTCGCGGGCGTCGCGCATGCGATCGAAAACGGCGATGCGGCCGGCGATCCGTTCATCGAGCAACTCTTCGAAACGACGCTCGCCGCAATCGACGCAAACGAGGCCGCGAAGCGCTTGCGCATCGCCGTGTCGACGTTCGATCAGGCCGCGATCCACACGATTCACGCGTTCTGCCAGCGCGCGCTGCAGGAAGCGCCGTTCGCCGCCGCGATGCCGTTCGCGTTCGACATGGAAGCCGACGACAGCGCGCTGCGTTTCGAGCTCGCGGCGGATTTCTGGCGCGAGCGCGTGGAGCCGGTCGCGGCGCGCACGCCGTCGTTCGCGTCGTGGCTCGTCGCGAAGGGCGCGGGACCGGCATCGCTCGATGCGCAGCTCGCCCGGCGTCTGAAAAAGCCGCTCGCTGCGCTGCGCTTCGGTGATACGGACGCCGCCGAATCGGCGGACATGCAGGCGCTGTTCGATGAGGCCTGCGCGTTGTGGCACGCCGAGCGCGACACGATCGCGAAGCTGCTCTTCGACGCCGAGGCCATCCTCAACAAGACGACGCACAAGCGCACGATCATCGATGCGGCGATCGACGCGTGGGCCGACTATTTCGCCAGCGCCGACTGTCATGCGCCGCCGCCGAAGGAAGCGCTCAAGCTCACCGCCACCGCGCTCGCGAAGGGCACCAAGGGCAAGCACCCGCCGCCGGTGCACGCGTTCTTCGATCAAGCCGATGCGCTCGCCGTGACCGCCGCCGCTGCCGAGGCGTCGCAGCGCGCGATGTGGCTCGGCATCGTGCGCGAATGGCTCGATCACGCGCCCGCAGAACTCGCCGCACGAAAGCGCGCGCGCCGCGTCGTATCGTTCGACGGCCTGCTGTCGAACCTGCATCACGCGCTCGTCAGGCACGCGTGGCTCGCCGAGGCGTTGCGCGCGCGCTATCCGGCGGCGCTCATCGACGAATTCCAGGATACCGATCCGCTGCAATACGCCATCTTCAACCGCGTGTTCGCGCCGCACGGGCCGCTTTTTCTCGTCGGCGATCCGAAGCAGGCGATCTACAGCTTCCGCGCCGCCGACCTGCACACCTATCTCGCCGCGCGCGAAGGCGCGAGCGCGCGTTATACGCTCGCGGTCAACCAGCGCTCGACGCCGCAGATCATCGAGGCGTGCAATCGCGTGTTCGAAGCGAATCCGGCGGCGTTCATTCTCGACGGGCTAGACTATCAGCCGGTGCGTGCCGGCACCCGCAAACGCGGGCCGTTCGTCGACGCCACGCCGGCCGCAGCTTATTCCGACATCGCCGATTTCTGTGTGTGGATGCTGCCGGACGGCGAATCGGCGCTATTGAAAACCAGCGCGCAGCGCGACGCTGCCGAAGCCTGCGCCGCCGAGATCGCGCGGCTGCTGCGCGGCGCGCAGCGCGGCGAGGTGACGATCGGCCGCGCGCCGCTTTCGGCGGGCGATATCGCGGTGCTCGTCCAGACGCATCGGCAGGGGAGCCTCGTGAAGCGCGTGCTTGCCGCATGGGGCATCGGCAGCGTCGAGCTCGCGCAGGCGTCGGTGTTCGGCTCGCCCGATGCAGAGCAGATCGAGCGCGTGCTCGCCGCCATCGACACGCCGGGCGACTTGCGCCGTCTGCGCGCGGCGCTCGCAACCGACTGGTTCGGGCTCGACGCCGCCGCGCTCTGGCGGCTGGAGCACGCGGACGCGGCCGATCCGCACGGCGCGCCGATCGATTCCACGAGCTGGGTCGAGCGCTTCTCGCGTTATCGCACGATCTGGCACGAGCGCGGCTTCGCGGTGATGTGGCGCACGCTCGCGCGCGAGTTGTCGATCGCGACGCGTCTCGTCGCGCGGCCCGACGGCGAGCGCAGGCTCACGAACGTGAATCATCTGGCGGAGTTGCTGCAGGCGCGTTCGGCCGAACAGCCCGGGATCGCGCCGACGCTGCGCTGGCTTGCCGCGCAACGCGAGCAGCAGGGCGGCGGCGAGGAAGCGCAGTTGCGTCTCGAATCCGATCGCAATCTCGTGCAGATCGTGACCGTTCACAAGTCGAAAGGACTGGAATATGCGGTCGTGTTCTGCCCGTTTTTGAACGACGGCGCGTCACGAGATTCGTCGAAATCGGGCTTGCCCGACGCGCGCGAGTATCACGACGACACGGGCGAAGCCGTGCTCCATTACGGCATCGAAGGCGAGCATGACGATCGCGTGAGCGCGCTGATCGCGCGCGAGCAGGCGGCCGAGCGCGCGCGTCTCGTCTACGTCGCGTTGACGCGCGCGGTGTTCCGCTGTTACGTCGTCGCGGGTTTCTATGTGTCGAACCGTTCGACGAAGGAATCGCGCCGCAGCGTGCTCAACTGGCTCGTCGCGGGCAACGGGAAAGACTTCGATGCGTTCTGCGAGGCGCCGCCCGAGGAAGCGGACATCGTCGCGGCCTGGCATGCGGTCGCCGCGCGCTCGGGCGGCGCGATCGGCGTCGCGCCTCTGCCCGTGATCGACATGCGCGAGCCGCTCGTCGCGGATGCCGCCCATCGCCACGAAATCGCCGCGCGCGTGAATCAGCGCATCCTGCGCGATCGCTGGCGGATGGCGAGTTTCAGCGCGCTGATCGCGGCCGGCGCACGCGACGAGGCGAATCAGGCGCAGCCCGTCGAAGCGCGTCCCGATCACGACGAACTCGCCGCGCTCGATGACGCCGCGCGAATAGCGGCGTCCCCACGCGACGATTCGCAACTCGCCCCCGACGACATTCTCGCGTTCCCGCGCGGCGCGGCGGCGGGCGAGTGCCTGCATCGCATGTTCGAGCTTGCGGATTTCACCGAGCCATCCGGCTGGCCCGCTGCCGTCGAGCGCGCGCTGCACGAGCATCCGACCCCTGCGCCGGAAGCGCTCGCTTCGCGCCTGCGTCCGATGATGCTGCGCCTGCTCGCCGATACGGTCGCCGCCGAGATCGCGCCCGCCATGCGGCTGCAAACCATCGCGATGACGCGCCGCATGAACGAGCTGGAGTTTCTGTTTCCGGCGCAAGCACTCGATTTCACCGCGTTGCGGCGTTTGCTGGCCGCGCACGGCTTTCCCGACGTCGCGCTCGAAAACGGCGCGCTGCGCGGGTTCATCAAGGGATTCATCGACATGATCGTCGAGCATGAAGGCCGCTACTGGATCATCGACTGGAAGTCGAATCATCTGGGCGATGCCGCATCCGACTACGCCGCCGCGCCGCTCGCCGCGGCGATGGCGGACCATGCGTATCACCTTCAGGCGCTCATCTACGTGGTGGCGCTGCATCGCTACTTGCGCGCGCGTCTGGCGGACTATGCATACGACACGCATATCGGCGGGTACCTGTATCTCTTCGTGCGCGGCGTTCGTCCCGGCTGGCGTGACGGCGAATCGGCAAGCGGCGTGCATCGCGGACGCCCGTCGCTGGAACTCGTCGAAGCGCTCGATCGCCTGATGTCGGGAGGCGCGGCATGAGCACGCTCGATGAAATTGAAGCGGCGCGCCCCGTGCCCGCGCTTGCGGACGAAACCGCGGCCCTCGCCGAAGGCTTCGCGCGACGCCTGAGCGCGCTCGCGGCGCGGCTGGGCGCAAACGAGCGCGGCGTGCTGTGGGCCGAGCGCGCCGCGCTCGCGATGAGCCGCGCGACCGCGCAAGGCCACGTGTGCCTGTCGCTCGCCGCGCTCGCCCGGCGTCACGACGCACGCTTCGCCGAAGCCCGCGACGCGCTGCTCGCGAGCGGCGTCGCGTGCCTCGCGCGCAGTGACGCACGCGCGGACGCCGCCGATCTGCTGCCGCTCGTCATCGACGAGGATGGGCGGCTTTACCTCGCGCGCTATTTCGATTACGAGCGGCGGCTGGCCCGGGCGCTCGTCGAACGCTCGCGCGATGCGCGCGCGCCCGTCTCGCGGGAGGACATCGCGCAACAAGCCGGGCGCATTGCGCGTTATTTTGGTCCGGGCAAGGACGACGACATCGACTGGCAGCGCGTCGCCGCGCTCTCGGCGCTGGCCGGACGGCTCACGATCGTGAGCGGCGGGCCGGGCACCGGCAAGACGACGACGGTGGTCGGCGTGCTCGCGTGCCTGCTCGATGCCGATCCGGAACTGCGCATCGCGCTCGCCGCGCCGACCGGCAAAGCCGCGCAGCGCATGCAGGAGGCGCTCATCGAACGCGCGGACAAACTCCCGCCGGAACTCGCGGAGCGCCTGCCGCGGACGTCGTTCACCTTGCAGCGGCTGCTCGGCGTGCAGTCGGACGGGCGCTTCCGGCATCATCGCGACAATCCTTTGCCGTATGACGTCATCGTCGTCGACGAAGCCTCGATGATCGACGTCGCGCTCGCGGCGCATCTGCTCGAAGCGGTCGCGCCGGCGAGCCGTCTCGTGATGCTCGGCGACAAGGATCAGTTGTCGGCCGTGGAAGCCGGCGCGGTGTTCGCCGAGCTGAGCGCGCAGCCGTCGTTCAGCGTCGCGGGTGTGGCGCGCATCGCCTCGGCACTCTCGATCGATGCGAAGCGGCTCGAAGCCGCGTTGCCGCATGCGGAAATGCCGAAGCGCCAGCCGCAACTGGGACTTTTCGACGCCGCGCCCGTCGACGATTCCGAAGGCTACGGCGCGCTCTTCGATACGCTGCCCGGTGACTGGGGCGACGCCGGCAAGGAAGGGGAAGCCACGCTCACCGATTGCGTCGTCTGGCTGCAGAAGAATTATCGCTTCGGGCTGGACTCGGACATCGGGCGTCTTTCGATCGCGATTCGCAACGGCGACGAACAGGCCGCGCTGGATGCGCTCGATCCATCCGGCGCGCGCGCGGCCGTGCTTTTCGACGACGGCGACGCTGCGCTGTCCGAGCGCACGCTCACCCGTCTCGCCAACGGCTTCGCGCCGTATGCCGATGCGCTCTGCGCCGTGCTCGACGGCACACAAGCGGATCACACGCGGCTCTTCGACGCGCTCAATCGCTTCCGCGTGCTGTGCGCGACACGCAAGGGGCCGCGCGGCGTCGATGAAGTGAACGCGCGCATCGCGGCGAAAGTGCGCGAGCAGGCCGGCATTGCGCTTGCGCTCGGTGCACAGTGGTTCGCCGGACGGCCGGTGATCGTCACGCGCAACGACTATGCGCTCGGACTTTTCAACGGCGATATCGGCATCGCTTTGCCGGGCGCGGACGGCTCGTTGCGGGTCGCGTTCCGCATGGCCGATGGCGCGCTGCGCTACGTGTCGCCCGCCGCGCTGCCGCCGCACGACACCGCGTTCGCGCTCACGGTGCACAAATCGCAAGGCTCGGAATTCGAGCACGCGGCGCTGGTGCTGCCCGGCACGTTCGTGCGCGTGCTGTCGCGCGAGCTGGTGTACACGGCGATCACGCGTGCGAAGCGCAGGGTCGAAGTGATCGGCTCCGCGGCGATCTTCGCGCAGGCCGTCCGGGAGCCGACGCGGCGCGATTCCGGGCTCGCCGCGAGAATGCGGCGTCTCACATGAACGCAGGACGACAAGGAGCCGACCGATGACGATGACCGACAGCTTCGCCGTGCCGCCGAACGAAATCGAGCTGACGGCCGTGCGCGCGCAAGGCGCGGGCGGTCAGAACGTCAACAAGGTGTCGAGCGCGATCCATCTGCGCTTCGACATTCGCGCGTCGTCGCTGCCGGAGCACATCAAGGATCGCCTGCTCGCGCTCACCGACAGCCGCGTCACGCGCGAGGGCGTGATCGTCATCAAGGCGCAGGAGCATCGCACGCAGGACATGAATCGCGCGGCGGCGCTCGCGCGGCTGGATGAGCTCATTCGGAGTGTCGCCGTCACGCGGCGCAAGCGGATCGCGACGAAGCCGACGCGCGCATCGCAACGGCGTCGCGTGGAGAGCAAGGTGAAGCGCGGTGCGATCAAGGCGGGAAGGGGGCCGGTGCGGGGGGATTGAGTTGGACTTGATCGGAAGCAGAAGGACAAGCGGCGAGCGTCTTTCTAGTAACGATCAACGATCGTAAGTTCGTCGTTATTTTTTAGCGATGCCAGGCGGCGGTCCGGGTTTTCACTGGCGTATCGGTTGACTGCGCAAACATGTTGCCGCATTGCATTCGGGGTCGTGCTGATTGCAGCGGCTGTAATGCTGTCCGCTTGTACCATCGTTAATATCAACGTATGCGACAGAGGCGGGCATGGCCTTCCAACGCTCAACCGCCCGCCGCGCTTATCCCCGCGCACGCTCGTAGAACTCTCGCGACACGCCCCGAAGCCTGAATACCCTCCCTGCTGGAATCCCTACAAGAAAAAGCAGAAGGCCCACGCCTAAAACGCTACATGTCCAGACGGCGCCGGCATCCGATGCGATCATCGCGACTTCTATCAGGGGCAGTAGAGACCCGAACACCGCTGCATACGAAACCGGCCAAAATTCGGGTTCGGGCCTTTTGGCCTCTGCAATCTCGGCGTAGCCGTTCCCCACGAGATTCAAGCGTAAGCCTTCAGCGTCCGGCATCGCGACCAGTTGCGGCCCCTGTCCGAATTGAACCGTCTGTGCGGCCAGCGCTTGCAACAGCAGCGGACTAGCCGGTCCCGGCACGCCTAGCGCCTCATCGAGGTCAATCAAGGTCAGAGCCGGTTCGCTATCCTTCGCAATGGCCCGCACGATATGACCGTCCCGTTTCGCCAGGTTGCTGACCCATAGATTGCGCAGCCGTTTAAGGGGCGTCGGCTCGGCCGTCTGCAATGTCTTGAGGGCAGCGGCGATTTCGTCGGTCGTCGTGGGAATTGAGCGGAACAGCCGCGCCTTGACTTTAAGCTTCGTATCTTCAAGCATCTGCCACGAGCCGAACAGAAGCCCGAGCGCCGCCTCGGATACCGTGGGGGCGCCGTCCTCGTTGAACTGACACGCTAGCATCAGGCATAGGTCCGGCATGATCTTTCGCTCTCGATAGCCGTAGTCATAGCGCACCTTCTGGTTTTCCATCCATTCGTCAAGAATGCTCGGCACGTCCTTCATCGTGTAGCGAGACAGGGCGATGTGCTCATGCGCGATTTCCAGCCTTTGAAGCACGGTGCGCAAGACTGCCAAATGGGCATCCTGCGTTGACTGAAGGGCAATATGCACCGTTCGCTTTCCGGTGAAGCGCTGAAGCGTTCCGACAAAGGGCGTAACGAGTTGCGTCAGAACGTCCTCAAGCTTCGTATCAACGATGACATCCCCTTCGGCTTGCAAGCTCAGCACCTTGCCTTTGTTCGTCGGTGCGCTTCCCTCCAGCCCGAGGACGCGCTCGGCAAGCTCAACCTCGGGCGTAAGCGTCACGGTATCGAGAATGCACAGGTTCCACTGTGACCACGCGCGCCAATTGTTGAAGTTGTCTGTACAAAGAAAATTCCACAGGTCTGCGCGGTCGTTCCAGTCTTCGGATGGCAGATAGAGCAAGCCGCAGAGCGCGCCCCAGACCAGAAGCGGCAGGCCCAGCGCAAAGCCAAAAAACTTCGCCGATACGATCGAGGCGCCTTGTTTCCAGTTCAGAATCGTGATGATGAAGCCCGCTATGAGCAGCACGACAAAGGCAAACACCGCTATCCAGATGGACGGCGGTTCGATGTGCTTTTCCTCGGGAACGTTTGGAACGCGCCATGTCCTCATGCGATGTCCATTCCCTTGGTAGTAGCGTGGACAACGCTGCCGCATCGGGTCAGACATCCATCGGCGACCCACTTGCGACCGTCTTCCTCATAACCTTCGCCGCTTTCAATGATGGGGTTGTCTCCGTGTTGAGGGCACGTAACGATGTCATGCAGCAGCGCGACCATGCGCCCATCAATGTCGAAGCTGGAAGAGGCGGTTTTGACGACGCCGCCATGTGAGGTCGGATCGCCTTTGCATACTGGGTTTTTCATGTTCAATCTTTAGGAACAGATAGGACGCCGGGGCGCAATGCCCCGGCTTGGACAGGATCGGCGGCGCGTTACGCGCTCAACCATTCCCAGAAGAGTCTCGACCCATCGACGTTGGCAACATCAATGGAGCGACTCTGCTCGCCCATCCGGAAAAGTTGCTGATGCTGTGGGTAAGTGAGATCGCCCTTGCTGCCGTAGGAGTAGTCTTTCGCGCGCAGTATCCAGCGACCCTCGCGCGGGCACGTCTCGCCGGGTTTGCAGACGGTCGCGCGAGCTAGATCCGCCTCCCATTCCCAACGGTCCCAGCGTTGGAAATCAAGGTCGGGCGCAGCGGTGCCTTGCTCGAACTTCCTCACGAACTGATCGCGGGTTCCGGCAATCGACGCAGCGCGGTAGTAGCCGGATTCGGCCACCGTCGCGCCGGGCATTAGGAAAGACACTTCCTTAGCCTTACGCGCTTCGAAATCCTTCCACTCTTGCGGGGTTGAGGGGTAGTCGCGGTCGAAAGTTACGCGGGTGGGCTTGGTGCGGTCTGAGTGGAAATCGACTTTGCCCATGCTGGCAACGGGGCCGTCTTCTGCGCCGACGCTCATAAAAACTTGGGCTTCGAAGCTGTATATTCCAGCAATTAGCTTTTCATCGGGAAGGGTCAAGAATTTGTACGTTACAGAACTCCTCGGTGGAATGGTCACGGTGTCTCCGGGGAAGTCGGCCTTGTTGATCAAGGGCAACGCCGATAGATCGACATTCCACTTATGCTTGCCGTCCGCGCTTTGTCCGTGGATCCAGATTAAATCTTCTCCCCATACACCGCTCCAGTGGTCGGGGGGGAGAGTAATCATAGGGTAATCTCCGCTATTGATGAATTTGACCGATATCTGGAATCCATCTCTTTGCCGGACAATGCTCTCTACGGAAACATCAAGCTTGGCAATAGCGCGGCCGTCACGTGCATAAGAATCCCGAGTTCTTAAATAGAAGCTATCCATAAGAAAGCAAAGTTCTCTAGGTAGCTCGTCTATCCTTCCTTGATAAACGGTTTTCTTGCCATTTTGTACACAGCTGGCGGAATATACAGTCGGCGGATCAATCCGTTTCATGTCTGTTGCGGGCTTGGAATCAGCAATTTCACATAGCTGACGATGAATGTCTCTAGCCTGCTTAACGTCTTCCGATGTAAGCTGATTCTCTATAATTCCAGCGCCATTAAACTCTGTTTGAATTGTGTCTGATAGACCAACACGAACCCTCCCTGAAGTCCATACTCCGATTCCATTAGTGCCGTACTGATGACCGCCCATCCTACTCATGGAGAAACCTTCATCGGCGACGCTCGGCACTGTCGCGGCGGCAGAGAGAATCGGCACAGCAAAACCTCCTAAATAAATCACTAGTAATTTCGTGAGAGTCTTCTTTTCGACTGCGATGTTTCTAATTAATTTGCGAATTTTCGTCGCACACCAATTCTTCTTCATAACCAATATTCCAAGTCTTATTTGTCATTTTCGAAAAGTGCTGCCTGACGTATCGAAGATAGTAGGAGCGCGTTTTCGCGCTTTGTCGTCGGGCGCCCGACCCCATGAGATTAGGTGTAGACATCATTTTCCACGTTTGCTTGAGTTTCAATTCATCGGCTTTCTTAAAATCAAGCTCACCATTGTTTATATAGTCACTGTGAACAAAACCGCCGAACGCCCAGTATTCATCGGGATAATTAAACAGATGACCGCATTCGTGTGCAACAATGTTCATTTCAGAGAGCGATACATACCGATTCGGATCTTTAGGTATGGGGTCGAAATTTGACTCGCCCCATGATGCAGCGTCGGCGCGGTCTGTTTTCGGAAATAACCATATTTCTTTGTGATATTCTCCGACGTGGCAATTCTTAACGCTCAATAAGAACGTCACATTGAATCTAACCTTGACCCGGCAGCCACACGAAGCGGCCTTTGAACATCCGGCAAGAATCAATTGGCTCTTATGCCCATTCAGCGTTGCTTCTACCTGCCGTTTCAACGCAACAAGATCGACATTTGATCCTGCCGCATCGCGATATTCCATGACGAGTCCGGCAAACGGCGATCCGACACCATTCGCAACATTTCGCCAGTGCGCGCTGTTTTCGTATGGCACAGACTGCTTACGCCCGTCGCAATCGAGGATCGCTTGACCGGTGCTGTCGGCCTTAATTAGGTCAACCGGTATTATTTTTACACGGACGGAAGCTGTCAGTGTTTTTGTGTCCGGCTCATAAAGCAGTTCGAACGTAGTAGGGAATGATCCCCCGCCGATGCGTTGGCTGTTGTCTAGATTAAGCCAAGGAGTCTTCGTATTAGTCAGTGCCTTATATTCTCCCGTTTCGGTTGCGCCGTCGCATTCGGTTTCAACCTTCTCAGGTTCCAGTCACACCAAACCGGCTCGGCGAGTTTGATCGGTTCCGGCTCAGGATCGGTCTCCTTTGACGCTGGCGATTTCTTCATTTCATGCTTGGAATCATGATCCGCCTCGGGCGCATCGGGGGACGGCTGATCGTACGCGGCAGCATTGGCCGACGGCGCACTCGACGCGCTCGCGTCGGACGTTGACGGCGAAGGGGGCGCAGCAGGCACCGCGCCTGCACTCTGCGGCTGCTCCCAGTTCACTTGCTTCGATCCGGGCGGCGTCGTCTTCTCCGCGAAACTCTCGGAGTACAGCCACGCGTCGCAACCCGTTTTAAACGGCACGACCACGGGCGCGAACGCAGGCCCTGCCAAATGCATGATTTCCGGCGCAGACGCAGTTCGAAGCCGAATCCGCGAGCTTTGTCATCACGGCCGACCGCGTGACCGAGGTTCAGTTGCGACTTGCCCGGCTCCGTCGCGATCTTGATATGTTCCTGGTTCTCGCGGTCCTCGACCTGAATCGTGTTGTTGCGAACCGTGTGAATGACGACGTTGCGCGTGCGCCACTTGTGTTCCTGATGAACCGGGTCGGTATCCTGCGAGTTATGCAGCGCATGGAGTATGTACGGGAGGTCCGGATTGCCCGCGAAGAGTCGAGAGTTTGGAGAAGCCTGTGATTACGCCAAATTTGTGACGTGCCGGATCGGGCTTGAGTTGGCGAGTCGGGTCATGCGGCGGCTGCACGAGAAGCGAACCCCGCTTGCCCAGATACTCGCGCTGGGACAAGTCGTGCGATGTGTGCGTGAACTGAATCTTGAAGCGGCTCTCCTGCCCGATGGCTTCCTCGCCCTCAATGCTGAAGACATCCGCCGTGGCCGAACTCGGCGCGCTTCTTATCTCAAGAAAGTAGGGCTGATGCTGTCCTTGAAAAGCGCGCTCACGTCTTTCAAAGTATTCGTCTCTGCGATTCAACTAATCCTCCTTTTTGGCTAAAAGCGCGTAGCCAAAACAAAAAAGACCCGCCGCAGCGTGTCCAAAGCAGTGCTCAACTTCAGGAACCTGCCGATCATTTTGAATGGGTTTGTGCACCAGCTCGGTATTCCGGAATCCGAAGTGGCCGACGTCTCGGAGCGCGAGCCGTTAGCGATACGGAGGCTAACGCGCAGCCGAGAGAATTTGTGTATCAATTCGTGGTGAAAGATGCCTGACTTCGCGCAACCGAAAATAGGAACTGCCCAAATCGAATGGCCGGCGGAGCTAGCAATCGGGGGCCGCTGCGCGCCGCTCCACCTGTTCCAGGTCGAAGCCGAAGCACCCGCGCAGGGAAGCGAGCGTCTCGCCGGTCAAGTCCTTATTCATCAGCACGCACGCGGGGATATCGAACCGACGCGCCGGTCGAACTACAAGAACGGACCGCCGCTGTTTGCGGTACTCGACGCTATTCACGAGCGCATGGAGCGCTTTCGTTCCTTGGCGATCCGATTACCGGGATGGAAGTCGGCAGCGCGCCGCCGGTGCCTTTGACCATCAGAGCGCGAACGATGTCGACGGTATGCAGAAGCAAGAAAACGAAGAAATCGCCGCGGCGTCCAGCGTTCCTGGCAGAAGCCTGGCTCACGGCGCAAGCTTACGCCGCCCAATGAACGGCACACGCTTCACAACGCCGGTAGCAAGCGAAGTCCCCGCAAGCACGATCCCACACCCCGCGATCATCGCAATCGACACATGTTCGCCGAGAAACACCGCGCCCCACAGAATGCCGAAGAGCGGAATGACGAAGGTGACGGTCATCGCGCGGGCCGGACCCGCGACCGCGACCAGATGGAAATAGATGAAGTACGCGATGCCCGTGCAGCCGATGCCGAGCGCGAGCACCGCGCCCCACGCGTGGGCGGAAACCGGCGCGGCGGGCCACGTGAGGAACGCAATGGGCGCAAGCGTGAGCGTTGCGCCGATCATGCTGCCGGCGGCGTTGGTCATCGCGTCGACGTCCATCAGATACTTCTTCGCGAAGTTGCCCGCGACGCCGTAGAGCGCGGATGCCGCGAGCGCCGCGGCCGCCGCGAGGATGCCCTGCACCGGCAGCGCCGCGTCATGCCCCGCGTGCCCGGGCGCGATCTGGTTCCACACCAGCACGAGCACGCCCGCGAAGCCGATTGCCATGCCGATCGTGCGTGCCGTCGTCAGGCGATCGCGCAGCCACAGGAAGGCGACGAGCGCGCCGAAGAGCGGCGTCGTCGCGTTGATGACGGACGTCGCGCCCGCCGACAGCGTCAGTTCGGCGTAGGCGAAGAGACAGAAGGGCGCGGCGGAGTTGAGAATGCCGACGGCCAGCAACTGAAGCCAGCGCGCGCGCAGTGTCGCGACAGAGGCGGCGAACGGGCGGCGCGCCAGCAGCATCGCGATCAGAAACACGGCGCCGATTCCGACGCGCAGGGCCATCAGCGGCGCTACGCCGAATTCGACGACGCCGACGCGGATAAAGAGAAACGATGCGCCCCACAAGGCGGCGAGCACGATCAGTTGCAACAGATTGGCGGGTGACATAACAGGGCGGACTTCGGGATGCTCATCAAAAGTCCGCGCATGTTAGCACCGCGCTCATACCGATAAAACGCCCGCCGAACGAAAGCGCAAGAAGCGGGAGAAAGGCGCCGCGATTTCAATGCGGCGGAATCATCCACGTCAGCACGTTCTGCTGCAGCCACACGAGCACGCCGAGCACGATCGTGAGCAGGATCGAATGCTTGAATGTGCGCGCGAAGACGAGACCTTCCTTGCCTTTGAGTTCGGTCGTCGCCACGCCGGTCGAGATGTTTTGCGGCGAGATCATCTTGCCCATCACGCCGCCCGACGAGTTGGTCGCCGCCATCAGCACCGGGTTCAGATTCAGCTGGTTCGCCGCGACCACCTGCAGATTGCCGAAGAGCGCATTGCCCGACGTGTCGCTGCCCGAGAGGAACACCGCCACCCAGCCGAGGAACGCGGACACGAGCGGGAAGAACGGCCCGACAGACGCCACGCCCAGACCCAGCGTGTAGTTCATGCCCGAGTAGTTCATCAGATAAGCGAGGCCGACGATCGTCGCGACCGTCAGAATGGCGATGCGCGTCTGCACCCACGTATCCACGATCGCCGCGCCGTACTCGCGCGCGGGCAACTTCACGAGGAGCGCCGTGATGATCGACGCCACCAGAATCGCGGTGCCGGTCGCGAGCGGCTGGAAGTCCCAGATCGCGCCGTACGGCTGCTTATAGAGCGTGATATAGACGGCCTTGTCGAGTCCGGGCCACGCGACCTTGACGTCGCCGATCAGGAAAATCTTGAGCACCGTCCACACGATCACGACCGCCGACACGACGATCCACGGCACCCAGCCGTGGCCGCCCGAAAGCGCCGCGCGCTTGTCGTCTTTATCGCCGAGGCGCTCGACGTTTACGGCGAAGCGCTCGTCGGCGACGGGCTTCCACACGCGCAGGAACGCGATCGTCAGAATCAGCGAGACGAGCGAGGAGAGCACGTCGGTCAGCGCATAGCTGATGTAGTTCGACGTCACGAACTGCGTGAGCGCGAACGCGCCCCCGGAGACGAGCAGCACGGGCCAGACGCGCGTCATGTTGCGAAAGCCTGCGTAGATGCCGATCACGTAGAACGGCAGGAAGAACGCGAAGAACGGCAACTGGCGGCCGACCATTTTCGCGAGGGCGTCGGTCGGCAGGTGCGTGACCGCGCCGAGCACGGTGATCGGCACGCCGAGCGCGCCGAACGCGACCGGCGCCGTGTTGAAGATCAGCGTGAAGGTGAGCGCTTCCAGCGTCGGGAAGCCGAGCAGAATCAGCAGCGAGCTCGTGATGGCGATCGGCGTGCCGAAGCCCGAGATGCCTTCGAGCAGCGCGCCGAACGAGAAGCCGATCACCACCAGCACGATGCGCCGGTCGTTCGGGAGGTTGTCGACCATCCACAGACGAAACGCTTCGAAACGCCCCGAGCGTTGCGCGACGTTGTAGAGCAGGATCGCGGCGAAGACGATCCACATGACGGGCCACAGCGCAAAGACGGCGCCGGCCGCGACCGAATCGAGCGCGAGCCCGGCCGGGAAACGCCAGCCCGCCACGGCGATCACGAACGCGAGAATCAATCCGGCGAGCGATGCCTGCCACGCGGGGCGGCGCGCCCAGCCCAGCAGCACGAGCACGAGGATGATCGGCAGCGCGGCGACGATAAAGGACGCGAACAGCGAATTGGCGATCGGGGTGAGTAGCTGGTGAAACATCAGGGTCTCCTTCTCTTTGTCATGAGCCGAAGCGGCGCGAAGCAAAGCCGCGATGCGCGTGGAGTTTGATGTTCAGCAGGAGTCGGCCGCCGACTTAAGCAAACGCATAAACGCGCCCACTAAGAATAGGGCGCGAACGGCCTGCGTCAAGTCGTGAATGCCGGTTATTGCGGCGTGGGCGTAGGGCGCGGGCGTGACGAAGCGCGCCGCTTGGGGCGCGTCGTCGATGCGCGAGTGGCGCGGGAGCGTGCGTAAGTGGCGGGCGTCAGCCTTTGGCGACCGCATCGGGCGCGCGATCGTCAGGGCCGGCAGGAGGCGTCTGGCGGAACACCCACACGGTCAACAGGCCGAGCGAGGCAAGCATCCACAGCAAAAAAAACATAAAGGCCATCATGTCCGATCCCCCGATACGGAAAGTGCGCCGATGATGCGCGCGAAGTTTTGCTGCTAGGTGCTTGGATCGCCATTGCGGCGTGGCGAATAGGGGACCTATGTAGCCAGAACTGTGCCAATCGTCTGGCGAAATGTGCCGAAGCCTTGTCGGATAAGGAAAGTGTCCGGGCGCACAGTCGCGCAATCCGCGCGCGAAGGCGTGTGCGCGTCAGAAAATGTTGCAGCCCTGTTACGGGGCGACGGAAAAAACGATTTTCCGTCGCATGTCGCGCGCGCCGACGCGCGGCACCGCGCTCAGTGGCCGTGGCCGCCGCCACCATGCCAGCTGCCGCCGCCGCCGTGCCATCCGCCTCCGCCATGCCCGCCATGCCCGCCGTGGCCGTGCCAACCGCCGCCGTGCCCGCCGTGGCCCCAGCAGCAACCGCCGCCGCCCCAATAACCGAATCCAAACGAGACCGCCGGATAGCCGTAGCCATAGCGGTAATAAGCCGGGTAAGCGGCGTACGGCGGATAGTACGGATAAGGGTACGGATAGGTCTGGTAGTAGTCGGAATAGGGCGAGCCGACTGCGTACTCGTATTGCGGCGGAAGGGTGGCAGGCGACGAAGCGACGGCCGCACCCGACGCCGGCACCGTGAATTCGCGCTGCGTGTAGATCGCGCTGGTGACGGGATAGGATGGATAAGCCGGATAGCCGTAAGGGTAATAACACCCGCTCAGAAGAAGCCCGACGGCGAGCGCGGCGGCGGCCGTTACGAGTCCGGGAATGCTGCGGGCGGAAATCATGATGCTGCTCCTTGCACTACGGCTGGCCGGACTCCGGGATCGATAAAAATCGAACGGTCCGTCAAGAAACAGCTTAGGCCAACGATGAGGGGCAAGCGTCCGGCGTCATGTGACAAAGCATTACCGAAGCGTTTTTCTGTAACAAATTTGAAACGGCGGACTCTTTTATGGCGGCGAAGCGGAACACTTCGCCGCACAGGCAACGGTTTCGCTACTTGCCGACCTGATTCCCGATGATGCCCCCAACGGCGGCGCCGCCCAGCGTCGAAAGTGCGCTGCCGCCGATCACCGCTCCGCCGGCCGCGCCGACGCCAGCGCCGATGGCGGTATCCCGTTGACGCGTGGTCATGTCGCTACAAGCGGTCAATCCTCCCAGAAACGCAACGACCACTGCAGCGGCGCCGATCTGTTTGATGTTTTTCATGTCGACTCTCCAATTCGATGATGAGATGAATCGGCTCCGGTTCGCCCGCGACTACGCGCGACGCGGTGCAACCGTTTCGGCGTCGGCCCAAAGGGGGGCCGCCATGTTTTCGCCGGTTCGTGCACATCTCCAGCAGAAAAGGTGCCTGAATCGTCAGATCAATCTTTCCTCCAGGCGCGACAAGACATTGCGCCCGGTCCCCATAAAAAAACGGCCTTTCGCACGCGCTGTGCGAAAGGCCGTTGTCAGCCAAAAATGAGCATCAGGTCGGCTGATAGATTTCCGAGCCCTTTCTCACGAATTCGATCGCCTTCGTCTCCATGCCTTTGGCGAGCGCCTCGTTTTCGCTCAAGCCCTGCTTCGCGGCGAAATCGCGTACGTCCTGCGTGATCTTCATCGAGCAGAAATGCGGGCCGCACATCGAGCAGAAGTGCGCGACTTTGGCCGAATCCTTCGGCAGGGTTTCGTCGTGGAATTCGCGCGCCTTGTCCGGATCGAGGCCAAGGTTGAACTGGTCTTCCCAACGGAACTCGAAACGCGCCTTGGACAGCGCGTTATCGCGAACTTGCGCGCCCGGATGACCCTTCGCCAGATCCGCCGCGTGCGCCGCGAGCTTGTAGGTGATGATGCCTTCCTTGACGTCGTCCTTGTTCGGCAGGCCGAGGTGTTCCTTCGGCGTGACGTAGCAGAGCATCGCCGTGCCGAACCAGCCGATCATCGCCGCGCCGATGCCCGACGTGATGTGGTCGTATCCCGGCGCGATGTCCGTGGTCAGCGGCCCGAGCGTGTAGAAGGGCGCCTCGTCGCACCATTCCAGTTGCAGGTCCATGTTCTCCTTGATGAGCTGCATCGGCACATGGCCGGGGCCTTCGATCATCACCTGCACGTCGTGCTTCCAGGCGACCTGCGTCAGTTCGCCGAGGGTCTTGAGCTCGCCGAGCTGCGCTTCGTCGTTGGCGTCGTAGATCGAGCCGGGGCGCAGGCCGTCGCCGAGCGAGAACGAGACATCGTATTGCTTCATGATTTCGCAGATGTCTTCGAAGTGCTCGTAGATGAAACTTTCCTTGTGATGCGCGAGGCACCACTTCGCCATGATCGAGCCGCCGCGCGACACGATGCCCGTCATGCGGTTGGCCGTCAGCGGCACGTATTGCAGGCGCACGCCCGCATGAATCGTGAAGTAATCGACGCCTTGCTCCGCCTGCTCGATCAGCGTGTCGCGGAAGATTTCCCACGTCAGGTCCTCGGCCTTGCCGTTGACCTTTTCGAGCGCCTGATAGATCGGCACGGTGCCGATCGGCACCGGCGAATTGCGGATGATCCACTCGCGCGTTTCATGAATGTGCTTGCCCGTCGAGAGATCCATGACCGTGTCGCCGCCCCAGCGGATCGCCCACGTCATCTTGTCGACTTCCTCGCCGATGGAGGAGGTCACCGCCGAATTGCCGATGTTCGCGTTGATCTTCACGAGGAAGTTGCGTCCGATGATCATCGGCTCGCTTTCCGGGTGATTGATGTTCGCCGGGATGATCGCGCGGCCGCGCGCCACTTCCTCGCGCACGAATTCGGGTGTGATTGCCTGGAGCCCGTCCTTGCCGAACGCCGCCGCGCCGAACGCCTGGCCGGGGTGCTGGCGGCCCATCATGGCCGCGAGCTTTTCGCCGTTCGGGCCGCTCTTCTTCAGGCTTTCGAGATATTCGGCGCGCCGCTGGTTCTCGCGGATCGCGATGTACTCCATCTCCGGCGTGATGATGCCCTGCCGTGCGTAGTGCATCTGCGAGACGTTCTTTCCGGCCACCGCGCGACGCGGATGGCGATGCAGGTCGGGGAAGCGCAGTTCGGCCGTCTTCGGATCGGCGGCGCGCTCGCGGCCGAATTCGCTCGACAGTCCCGCGAGCTCCTCCGTGTCGCCGCGACGCTCGATCCACGCGCGGCGCAGCGCGGGCAAGCCCGAGCGGATGTCGATCTTCGCGTCCGGGTCGGTGTACGGGCCGGACGTGTCGTACACGTACACCGGCGGATTCTTCTCGCCGCCGAAGCCGTCGGGGGTGTCCGATTGCGTGATTTCGCGCATCGGCACGCGGATGTCGGGCGTCGAGCCGGTCACGTAGACCTTGCGCGAGTTCGGCAGCGGCGCGATGGCGGCGGCATCGACGACGGCATTCTCGGACAGGAATTTCGGGTTGGCATTCATGTGGCTGTCTCTCCTGTGTGGGACGGTTTTATCCGGACTCGACGCGGACGAACGCCGTCGAGCTCGGCTGATTCAGGAGCTAAACAGGGAGGAACGAGATGGAAAGGTACGGGTCCGGAAGAAGTGGTCTGGATGCTGCGAACCATGGAACCCGAACGCTTCCCTGCGCTGGCATTATCCAGATCAGGTTCAAAGGGTATTTCTCACCCACGCCACACGAAGCGATTTCGTCGAATGAGCCGATGATCGAAATCACGATGTGCAACGCAGGACCCCCGCGTTAGCAGCCGACACGTTACACCGCGGCGTGGCGTCTTGGCAACCATTCGTAAAGTTGTGCAATCGCGTTCCGTGCTTACTGCATAATGTCGAGCGCCGCGAATTCTCGGGGTTTTCCCGGGGATTGCGCGGTCTCTCCTCGCGCAATCCGCACTTCCTTCGTTCCGTCATGTCGTCCAGTCTGGTAGTTGCCGCAGCGTCTGTCCCGGTCTCTTTCGCAGTCATCCGGCGCGCAGCCGTCGCGGAGTAATGCATGTCCGCTCTGCCGCCGCCGCGCCTGCCGTTCAGTTTCCCCGACCGCTTTCCGTTTCGTGCGCCGCGCTCCTTCAAAGGGCAAGTCGCGCTCGCGCTGGCCGTCGTGTATCTCGTGTGGGGCTCGACGTATCTCGGGATTCATCTGTCGCTCGAATCGTTCCCGCCGCTCATGCTCGGCGGCCTGCGAAACCTGTGCGCCGGGGTCGGGCTCTTCGCGATCGCCGTGCATCGCAAGGCGGTGTGGCCGAGCGCGCGGGAAGTGCGCAATGCGGCGATCGTCGGCACTTTGCTGGAGGGCTTGTCGAGCGGGATGATGGCCTACGGCATGCGCACGGTGGGCACCGGCACGGCGGCGGTGATGGTAGCCACCGTGCCGCTCTTCGCGACGATCTTCACCGCGCTCAGCGGGCGCGGCGTCGCGAGAGGCGAATGGTTCGCGGTGGCGCTCGGTCTCATCGGCATCGTGCTGCTGAACCACGGCGATCCTTCTCCGAGTTCGACTGTCGGCACGCTGGCGATTCTGTGCGCCGCGATTTTCTGGGCGGGCGGCGCGCATCTGGCGACGCGTCTGCGGCAGCCGTCGGATCTGCTCATGTCGACGGCCTTGCAGATCGGCCTGGGCGGGCTGATCGCGACGGCGATCGCGCTGGCGTCGGGCGAGCGTCTGACGCACATGAGCGCCGGCGCGGGATTTTCGTTCGTGTATCTCGTGGTGATCGGATCGATGGCTGCATATGTCGCGTATAACTTTCTGATTCGCAATACGAGCACGATTGTCGCGACGAGTTGTCTTTATGTGAATCCGGTGGTCGCGGTCATGTTGGGCGCGTTGTTGCTCGGCGAAGTCGTCACGCAGTGGACCGTGATTGCGACGGTCGTTATTTTGCTTTCCGTGGGGCTTTCTTTTTGGTTCGATTATCGGCGGCGGGGGCTGGCTTGACAGACTTCTTGCCGAAGAGCGCGTAATCGTCGCGAGTCCGTAATCGCTGGGCTGGGTGTCCGTATCGCGGCGCGGATATTTGGGCGCTCCCGAACTTCTATCTTCGGACCATCAGGGTGAAACAATCTGTCTTCGTACTTGCCCGCGCGCCGAGCGCCGGACAGAATCAGCGGCCAGAGCGCGTCGCGGAGCCGTTTTTTCACCGACGTTAACGCTCGCGCGTCGTTTGAGAACCATCGCCGCTATTGCGCGCGGCAGGGGTACGCACACGAATACGTCGGTGCGAGCGCGATCGGCTGGTTGCAAATGCGCATGATCCTGAAATACCAGGTGTTGTTGCGGACCCTGCGTGCCTGCGCCGAGGGCGATCTTGCTGACGCAAGACTCCCTGCTTTTGACCGATATCCGATGCGAAACGCTGATGGAGGATCGCAGCTCAGCAGGTGGTCGCCAAATTCGCGGACAAGTCGTCCGTCTACTCGAACGGCGGCGATCAAGATCTTTTCATTCACGTAATGCGGCGCAATGGCATGGCCGCCGAAGACGAGTTACTCGATTGCACGACGCTCAACACGCCTAATCAGCTTCAGACGCCCACGAGCTTCATGGTGCACTACATGGGTATGTGGCCCGTCCTTCGCGCACTGGTGACGCATCATGGCGAACAGATGAGTCTAGAGCTTGACGCGAGCCGTCGAAGGCATATCCGGAAGGCGCGCTCAAGCGTTCGTGCGTCGGACTGCCGTTTAAGCGCAGAATGCGCTTCGCCCTCGTTGGGCACCCGGCCTAATACATCGGTTCCTCCTCTGCCTTATACACCTGTCGAACGGCTCGCCATTGAGTGACGAAATCGCGAAACTGTTTCATGGGACGTTCCCGGCGAACGCTTGGTCGTAAAAAACCCCTAAAAGATCTTGGCGATTAGGCGGTCCGTGAACAGGCTGATGGCACGTTGCCCCCGTTAATGCAAGCCGCCATTTATAACGAAATGCGCTAATGCCTAAAAGGCAGGCAGATTGGTAAAAAAGGAAGAGATGAGGCCCTCCTTTCAATCGTCTCTCTATAATGCTGGATCGGCAATCAAATAGTAATGCTAACTAATGTTAATCACATAAGACATCTGAATCAGCTGATGAAGAGCCATAAAAAAGCGCACAGTCGCACAGGGATCGAAACCGACAACTGTCTTTTGCAATGAAGTGATTTAACTCACTCAGGTTTGCGTTATTCAATTTATGCTGCGATAAGAGATGAGTTCGGACAGCACCGTCGCACCAAGACGATCGCCTTCAATAGCGAGCTAGGCGCAATCGGCAGGATGAGGCCCTGACGTCGCAGCATCACTGTAACACAGCACGGTTTCAGTTCATGGCCCGAAGATCTTAAACACTCAAGGCTGGAAAGTGATTTTCGCGTGAGCGAAAAGAATGCTGCATTTGGCGACCACTTCGCCGGGAGCCGAACGCAGCGCAGTGTAAATCAAATTAACTATTAAAAGGATTTAATCATGGGGTTCTGTTCTTTCCGATTCAAGCCGGTAACGGTGGCGATCCTCGGCAGCATCGCGGTGCTCGCGACGGCAAACGTCTCGGCTGGCACGATCATAGGTTTTAATAATTGGGTGGAATCGTCCGTCACGCGCGATGGTCTCAACGTTATTGGCGATAACAGTTACATAGGTTCAAGCGGAGTAATGATTGGCGACGTAGGGCTCATTAATATTCCGGACAGCGTGGTGATCGGTAATCACGCAAACGCGTTCTTTGTCGAGGGTTCGAAGGGCCCGGCCGTCGTTATTGGAAATAATGCTCAATCGCGCCCATCGGGCGTCGCTGTAGGTGCTGATACATCTGCTGAATTTTACAGTGCTGTGTTTGGTACGGGAGCGCATGCGAACCCTTACGGCGTTGCCTTGGGCACTGATTCAAGCGCTGATTCTTCAGGCGTTGCGGTGGGAGCCAAAAGCTCCGCTGGCGGCGACGCTGTGGCCATCGGATCGAACTCCTCTGCGTTCGACGGGACGGTTGCTATCGGCACAGGCGCCCGTACCGACCAGGGAGGCGTGGCACTCGGCGCTGGAGGTTTCGCAGCATGGAACGGCGTTGCGCTCGGAACGAATGCGATGTCGGGGGGCGATAGCGTTGCTATAGGCACGGAGGCACGAGCAGACTTTTGGGGGACGGCCGTCGGCCGGTCGGCCTCAGCAGTCTCAGGAGGGTCGGCTTTTGGCGACTATGCAATCGCCACGAACGGTGGCGCTACCGCTATCGGCAGTGATGCTCACGCGGAAGGTAGCTCTAGCACAGCTATCGGAGTAGGCGCCAGTGCATCGGGCCGCAGCTCTGTCGCTATAGGCGCCTCCAGTGAAGACGGTGGTGAGCAGAACGTTGTCAGCGTCGGCGGTGGCATGCTCAATATCCACCGTCGTATAACAAACGTCGCAGATGGCATTCACGGCAACGACGCCGTGAACATGAACCAGCTAAACGCCGTGAGCCAGCTCGTCGCGCAAAACACCGCCGACATCCTCGCGCTCCAGAGCGACGGCAATGGCCGTGTCGAAGGCACGATGCTCCGCTCGACCATGCGGGCCGCAGCTCCGATGGTCCTCGGCGCTGCCGCGCCTGCAGTCTCCGACTCGCTCTTTGCGGCGAGCGGCGAAGCCGGCGAAACCGCCACGGCAGCGGGCGTCCACGCCACTGCCATGGGTGCGAACGCCAGCGCCAACGCCGACAACTCGGTGGCCCTCGGCGCGAACTCCGTCGCGGATCGAGCGAACACGGTCTCCGTCGGCGCGGCAGGCAGCGAACGTCAGATCACGAACGTCGCGGCCGGCACGCAAGGCACGGATGCGGTCAACGTCAATCAGTTGAACGACAAGATCTCGCAGGCCAACGCCTACACCGATCAAGCCGTCGCAGGCGCTAACGCCTACACCGAACAGGCAATCGAAGGCGCGAAGCACGACATGGAACGCTACGCTGATCGCGCAGCGGCATCGACCCTGGCCATCCCGAGCATTCCGGTGCTCAACCCGGGCGAGAAGTGGGCCGGTGTGGCAGTCGGCAACTACGGTAGCGCGACCGCCGTCGGCGTCGCCGCGGCCTATCAGGTGACGATGAACTTGAACCTCGGCGTCGGTGTTTCGTCGGCGAATGGCGGTTCGACTGCCGTCAAGGCTCAGGCAGGCTACCGCTGGTAAGCGCACGTCGATAGAACTGGCGGCATTCCGCCAGTTCCATTTGACGACTCTCGGACCCGGGCACACCGATATAGGTATGCCCGGGTTCACCGCTTGTAACGCCATTCAGGAACTACAACCGCCAGGCGTCCTGTTGCAGTTCTGCGAGGGCGCGTGTCAACACTTCATCCCAATCGCCGCGTTCTTTCTGGTTGAAAATCCGCATGCCCGGATACCACGGCGTGTCTCCATGATCACGCATCCAGCGCCAGCAGCTTCGATGCCGATCGAGCAACCATACGCGCTTGCCCATTGCGCCAGCGAGATGGGCTATGGATGTGCCGACACAGACCACGAAATCCAGCGATGCGACGAGCGCGGCCGTATCGGCGAAATCCTCTATCTCATTGATCCAGTCGACGATATGAGCACGTTGCCGGCGTAGCAGTTTCTTCGCGTCGCTCACTGGTTTCTGCAAGCTGATCCAAACTGCATGCGGCCACGAGATGAACGCGTCGAATCTCGACCGGCATGTTTCGTCCCGCGTCCACTTCCGGTATCAGCGTGCGGCCGGCGCATGCAAGGCCGATACGCGGCAGCGACGAGTTGTGCAGGCCGGCGAGACGTTTCGACCATCGTTGCGCTGCGCGCGGTTCCGCGTGCAGATACGGGATCGCGGTCGGGCTTGTGTCGACATCCGGTCCGAATGCCATAGGCAGTGACAGGAGCGGAGCTGTACTTGTCCTTGTCGCAAGTCGACGCGCGTCGCGTCGTTATTTGGGAACTGGAGCACGACACGGAAGAAAGAGCGAACGTGGGTTTGCGCCGTCGTCTTTCCCAAACTCCCATCACGAGGCACCGCCGATCTGACTTGACGGCACTCGTACCCGAAAATTTCGGTGAGTGAACCCCGCTTCGCCGCTTGTAAGATTCGGCCAATAATGGCGCGTCTGCGCATCTCGTCCACCTTCCGCATCTTCTCTCCCGAAGCAATCCTCTAACGAAAGCAAAGCCTTCTCTCGCAAGGCTTTGCGGCCTCTCCGAGCGATTACGCACCGATCAAGGGCACGTCGATTGCTCAATGCCTTCACCCGTCATGGCGGTGTCATCGAAGCTGACAACGCCACCGACGGCCGAGGAAAGTCAACCCGGGAGAGTCGCGACGTCGAACGCGAATGCGCAGTACGCGCCACGCAATCGCGCCGCGGACTCAGAGAACGATCAAAACAAAGGAAGGTGGAACCATGAAGCTCATCCGCACCGCTGCCGCGCTCGCCGCCGTCGCCGCTTTGCTCTCCGCTTGCGGAGGAAGCTCCGACGATGTGGGCAAGGAAATCGGCGTCACCCAGCCGCAGGTCCATTTCATTCACGCGATTCCGAGCGGCCCGAACGTCGACTTCTACGACAACGCCAAGATCCTGCAGCCGAATCTCGCCTACAAGGCGGTGACGAATTTCGCGAACATCGACACGGGCCAGCACAGCTTCTCCTACGCGGCCGTGAACACGACGACGCAACTCGCCACCGATACGAGCATCTCGAATGCCGCGAAAGGGCATGAGTACACGGTGATCGCGCTGCCGGACGCGGGCTTCGTGCCGTCGATCGCGGTGATCGACGATCCGTTCGACAAGGGCCTGCTTTCGGGCAGCGCACGCGTGCGCGCCTTCAACGCGTCGACGAACGCGCCGAATCTCGATGTCTATCTCGTCGCGCCGGGGACGAACATCGCGAGCGTCAGCCCGACGATGGCGGGCGTCGCCTACAAGAACGCCGTGCCCGCGACGACGCAGGATTCCATCTATGTCTCGGGCGGCACGTATCAGTTGATCGCGACGCTGCCGGGCTCGAAGACGCCGGTATACAAGTCGGCCTCGTTCGATCTCGTCAACAACGCGGACTGGCTCGTGACCACGCTGCCTTCCGGAAATGCGGCCTCGCAATTGGTGCCGGAAAAGATCCGCGTGCTGGTCGCGCAGGGCGGCAACACGCAACAGCCGGCGCTGGAATTGCCCGACACGCAATGACGTTTCGCGCCTGAAGCGACGAAGCCCGGCCGCGCGCATCGGCCGGGTTTTTTTTTCGCCCGTCACGCGCGCGAGGGCGACGCAAAAAAAATCCCGCCACGCGAACGTGGCGGGAAGACAGGGAACTACCTCAACGCTATGGAACGCCCTGAGCGCGTGCGCCGCGATCACGCGGCGCACGTCGCCGCTTACTTGTGCTCCTCGGCGGAATTCGAAATGGCCTGACCGCCCTTCGAGATGTCCTGGCCAGCTCCCGAAACGGTGTTGCAGCCCGCGAGAGCCGCCGTGCCTGCAATCAGCAGTAGAGCGATGAGTCGAGTCATGTTTATTCCCCTTTGGAGTTGAAATGCGTGACAGGAATTGAGTTCGCGCATTGTGTCGAATGACGGGCGCCTTGTCGTCGCCCCGTCGCCCCCGCTTACCTGTGTGAACAATCATAAAAAAAGCGCGCGGTCTCAGGCTGTCGGCACGCGTGCGATTTTCCTGTCGGCGGCGTCTGCATTCGATGTCGGCATCGTCCTACGCGGACGGCATGGCGACCGACGCGCCCGCGCTGCGCTCGCGCGGCATCGACACGCTGATCGCCGTGCCATGCGGCGACGCGCGCTCGATCTCGAAGCGCCCGCCGCGCGCCGATACGCGCTGGCGCATGCCGACGAGTCCGTGCGTCTGCGTGCGCTTGAGATCCTGCGGCCGGATGCCGATGCCGTCATCGGTGATCGAGAGCGACACGTTCTCTTCATCGACACGAAGCGTCACGCGGATACGGCTCGCGCGCGCGTATTTCGCCGCATTCGTCAGCGTCTCCTGCGCGACGCGGAAGAGGGCGATCTCGATCGCCTCGCCGAGCTTCACGTCATCGCCCGGCAGATCGAACTCGACGCTCCAGCCGTTGCGTTGCGCGGCTTCGTCGACGAGCGAGCGCAGCGCGGTCACGAGACCGAAGCTGGCAAGCACGGTCGGCCGCATGTCCTCGATGATGCGGCGCTTCAGTGCAATGCCCTGATCGAGATTGCCGAGCGCGCGAGCGAGTTTTTCGGCCATCGCCGGCTCGCTGTCCTTCAGCTTGCCGCGCACCCACGCGACATCCATCTTGCTCGCGGTGAGGATCGAGCCGAGCTCGTCGTGCAGTTCGCGCGCAAGCTCCGTCTTCTCGTTTTCGCTGACCGATTGCAGGTGCCAGGCGAGCGCTTCGAGCTGGCGCGTGCGCGCGAACACGAGCTGATCCAGCTCTTCCTGCTGCGTGATGAGCGCCTTCTGCACGCGCGCCTGCTTGTCGAGCTGAATGCCCAGATTGCGAAAAAGGAGGATGAACAACACGATGTTGAGCGCGCACAATGCCGCGACGCAAAGCGTCGAGATGCGCTGATCGGCGCGGCTTGCGTCGAGCGCGTGCTGTGCGCGCTGTTCTTCGTTCAGGCGCAACAGCGACAGCGCCGCGTCCAGCGTCGCGCTCGTGTCGGCCGCCGGCAGCGCGAGCGCGCGCTCACGCAGGGCGGCGCCAGTCGGCGGCGCAGCGAGGCGCGCCGTGCCTTGCGCGATTTCATCGTCGGCGGCGGCGCGGATCTGCGCGAAGCTCGCGAGGGCGGTGTCGTCGCCGATGCGCCGGTAGTACGCATCCAGCCACGCCAGCGTGCGCCGCACGCGTTGCGCCGTTTCCCGGAAGTGCGCCGGGAACGCGCCGTCGGCCTTGAGCGCGAAGCCGCGCTCGTCGGCGGTGAGGGTGGCGATATCGGCGGCGAGCGTCGAAAGCTGCGCGGTGGCGCCCTTCGCTTCGAGGGCGGTTTCGTATTCCGACGCGATCCGGATGCGCCCCGATTCGAGAATGATCAGCCCGCCCACGGTGATGACGATTGCGACCGTCATCGCGACCGCCCAGCTGTACCGGCGCATCCATTCGTTGAAACGCGCCGCGCGGCGCGCGAGGCCGGCGGGCGCCGGCGCTTTTGGATTGTCGGGCTCGTCCGTTGCAAAGGGCGGCGGGTCGTCCGGCAGGATCGCGGGCATCGTGGGTATCGTGGGTATCGCGGCGCGCGGTACGTGGCTCATGGTGTCGGAAGTTCGGCGTTTCACTTAGGCAGCCGATTTGAAAGCGAGTGTCGGTGGATTCCCACAGCAAAAAAGGAGCCTGCCCGAATGCGCCGCGCGGCGGGTATGGCTAGCATGGTTCCGTCATCCATTCACTACGGGGAACGATCATGCTGAAGTGGGCCTTGTTTTTCGCGATCGTGGCCGTGATCGCCGGCGTGCTGGGCTTTACGGGCGTCGCTGCCGGCGCCGCGGCCATCGCCAAATTCCTGTTCGTGCTGTTCCTGATCCTGTGCGTCGTGTTTTTGGTGCTGGGCTTCGTCGTCACGAAAAAAGCCATCGATTAGCGCCGCTTCGCGAGCATCGCCGATCGTTTCCGACCAATCATGAAGGAGCTCACATGCTTCATTACGCTGCTGTCTTCTTCGTCATCGCCATCATCGCCGCCGTGTTCGGCTTCACGGGGATCGCGGCCGGCGCGGCGGAAATTGCGAAGATTCTTTTCTTCATTTTCCTCGTCGTGTTCGTCGTCACCCTGCTGCTCGGCGTGTTCCGGACGTGACGCCCGGATAGGGCGAAAGCCATGAACCATCAAGCCGCGCGCGGAAGTCACGACCGTCGCGCGGTTTTTTCGAGCGATCAGGCATGGCGCATGCATCCGGTTTTTCGATTGGATAGGAGCGGTCTATGCGCGCCGCATTGCAAGGGCCTGCTCCAGCGAAACGTCATGTCACCCATCCCAGAGGAGCGAACCAAATGTCCAAATCGTCTGCTGTAAATACCGGGTCGAACCAGTCCACGGACGCTTTTGTCCTCGATGTCGAGAAAATTCGCGCCGATGCGCGCCAGCACATGGACGAAGGCGCGGTGACGGAGGGCTACGGCGCGGACCGTGAGACGGTCCTGAAGCTGCTCAACGACTCGCTCGCCACCGAAATCGTCTGCACGCTGCGCTACAAGCGCCACTACTTCATGGCGAAAGGCATTCACTCGGAAGCGGTCGCGCAGGAATTCCTCGAGCATGCGAACGAGGAACAGGAACACGCCGATACGCTCGCCGAGCGCATCGTGCAACTGGGCGGCGCGCCGAATTTCGCGCCGGACGGGCTCTCGTCGCGCTCGCATTCCGAGTACAGCGAAGGCAAGGATCTGATCGACATGATCCGCGAGAACCTGATCGCCGAGCGCATCGCGATCGATACGTATCGCGAGATCATCCGCTATCTCGGCGACAAGGACGTCACGACGCGACGCATCTTCGAAGACATTCTGGCGGTCGAGGAAGAGCACGCCGACGACATGGCGGACCTGCTGGAAGGCCGCAACGGGTAAGGGCGATGCCCCGGATACGCAACGCGTATCCGGCGCCTGCATGAAATGACCGATCAACTACTACAAGAACGTCCGGCAGCGCGGACGACGCGAATGATTCGAGTCTTGATAGCCGACGACCACGCGATCGTGCGCAGCGGGTTCAGGCAGTTCGTCGTGGACGAACCCGACATGGAAGTCGCGGGCGAGGCCGCCACCGGCGACGAAGCCATCGCGCTCGTGCGCGCGCAGGCGTTCGACGTCGTGCTGCTCGACATCGCGATGCCCGACAAGAACGGCGTCGATACCTTGCGCGTGATCAAGCAGATCCGGCCGGAGCAGGGCGTGCTGATGCTTTCGGGCTTCCCGGAGAGCCAGTACGCGATCAACCTGCTGAAGGCGGGCGCGAACGGCTATCTGAACAAGGACGCGGCGCCCGAGGAGATCGTGCGTGCGATCCGCACCGTGGCGCGCGGGCATCGTTACCTGTCGGAGTTCATCGCGGATGCGCTCGCCGACAAGCTCGACAAGCCCGCCGCCGAACGGCCGCACGAGCTGCTGTCCGAGCGCGAGTTCCAGATCTTCTGCAAGCTCGCGGGCGGCCGGCTTCCGACGGAAATCGCGCAGGAACTGCATCTGTCGGTGAAAACGGTGAGCACGTATCGCGCGCGCGTGCTCGAAAAAATGCGGCTCTCCAGTAACGCCGATCTCACGTATTACGCGATCAAGAACGGCCTGATCGAATAGCGGCGCACCGTTCGAGATCCGCGAGCAAAGCCGGAGGGCGCCCGACGTGAGCCATCACACCACCACTGACGACCGAAGCGGGCCGCCGACGCCGCGGGCGCCGCTCGCGGTGCTGCTGATCGAGGACTCGCCGCTCATCCGCCGCAGCCTGACCGAGGCGATCGAAGCACTCGGGCCGTGGCGCGTGACCGCGTTCGCCGATGCGCCGCACGACGCGATTGCGCTGCTGTCGGCGCAGGCGTTCGACGCGGTGATCGTCGATCTGCAGCTGAAGCGCGGCTCGGGCATCGACGTGCTCGCGTGGCTCAAGGAGTGCGGCGCGGCACGCTCGCCGGGTGCGTTCGTCGCGGTGCTCACCAATCACGCGCTGCCGACCTATCGCGAGCGTTGCCTGCAATACGGCGTGCATCACTTTTTCGACAAGTCGCTCGAATTCGATCGCGTGCTCGACGCGTTGTGCGACTACGCGCGCGCGCGCATCTGAATCCGCTATCGCCGGCCGCGCCCGCGCCAGTGGCTGAAACCGGCGAGACCCGTCGCGGCGAGACCGGCGAGACAGACGCCCGTCCAGCCCATCGCCTGCCACGCTAGCGATGCGAGTCCCGAACCCAGCGCCCCGCCGATGAAATAAGCGACCATGTAGACCGTGTTCACGCGGCTGCGCGCCTCGGGCTTGAGCGCGTAGATGCGCGACTGATTCGAAATCTGCGCGGCCTGCACGCCGACATCGAGCACGATCACGCCGATGACGAGCCCCGCGATGCTTGTCGCCGAGAACGCGAACACGACGAAGGACAACCCGACCAGTCCGATGCACAGCGAGATGACGGCGCGCGGCCCACGCTTGTCGGCGGATTTTCCCGCGAGCGGCGCGGCGAGCGCGCCCGCGGCGCCCACGATGCCGAAAAGCCCGGCCGCCTGCGGACCCATGTGAAACGGTTCGCCCGCGAGCAGCAGCGTGAGCACCGACCAGAAAATGCTGAACGCGGCGAAGAGCGCGCCGCCCGTGAAGGCGGCCTCGCGCAGCGCGCGGCTTTCCACCGTGAGGTGCCACATCGAGCCGAGGAGTTTGCCGTAGGTGAGCGTCGAGGTCGGCTGGCTCTTCGGCAGCCGCGCGATCACGACGACGGCCAGCGCGATCGTCGCGAGCACGGACGCGCCGAACACGGCCCGCCAGCCGAAGTACTGCGCGACGAAGCCCGACACCGTGCGCGCGAGCAGGATGCCCAGCAAGAGCCCGCTCATTACCGTGCCGACGGCATGGCCGCGCTCGGCGGCGGGCGCGAGCTCGGCGGAGAAGGGCACGGCTTGCTGCGCGATCGTCGATACGATGCCGATCGCGAGACTGGCGGCGATCAGAACCGCGAGCGTGGGCGCGCTCGCCGCGGCCACGAGCGCAGCGCCCAGCGCCGCGAGCTGCAGCAGGATCAGAAGACGCCTGTCGAAGCGGTCGCCGAGCGGCGCGAGCACGAGCATGCCGAGCGCATAGCCGAGTTGCGTCGAGGCGGGCACCGCGCCGATCAGCCGGGCGTCGTCGGGAAAGCTGGCACGAAAGTCGCCGAGCAGCGGCTGGTTGAAATAGATGTTCGCGACCGAGACGCCCGCAATCGTCGCGAGCAGCCACAGGGTGGCGCGCGAATAGTGCGGATGGCGCACCGGAGGATTGGATTGCGGAGATTCGAGCATGAATCGAGGACGATGGTCAGCCGCCGATCATACTGAAGACGCGCGAGCGCCGCAGCGCGCCGTTAAAAAGGCTGCGGGCCGCCGCCTTGCTCGACGCTCACGCAATGCGTGACGAGCCCGAGATCCGCGCGCCACAGGTGCAGCCCGAACGCAGGCGGCTCCATGACGAATGCATCGGGGCCGCCGGGTTTCAGTTGCAGCGCCACCTGATGCGCGGTCGACGGCACGCACCAGGCGAGCGTGCCGCCGAATCGCACGCCGATGGCCCGATGCACATGACCGCACACGATGCGCTCGACGTTCGAATGACGGCGCACGAGCGCATCGAGCGCGCGGCTGTCGTCCGGCGCGAGGCGGATGTCGTCCATGAAGCCGATGCCGCACGCGACCGGCGGATGATGCATGCCGATGACGACAGGCTGCTGGCCGCTCGCGTCGAGCTGCGCTTCGAGCCAGGCGAGGCGCGTGGCGCACAAGCGACCCGCGCCCGAACCGGGATCGAGCGTGTCGAGCGCGATCACGCGCACTTCGCCGACATCGAACGCGTATTGCACGAAGCCGTCGTGGCCCGCGAGTTCGGGGCGATCGCCGAACACCGCGCGCAGATTCGCGCGGTCGTCGTGATTGCCGACCATGACGCGCCACGGGATCGCGAGTGTATCGAGGAGCGTGCGCAGATGCCGGTATTCGTCGATACCGCCCGCATCGACCAGATCGCCCGTGACGAGCACGGCGTCGGGGCGAGGATCGAGCGCATTGAGCACGCCGATCGCGCGGGCGAGAAAGGCGGCCGTATCGACGCGGCCGTAGGCGAGCGTGCCCTGCGCCGTGATGTGCAGATCGCTGATCTGGGCGAGCAGCATGGGCGTCGATCTCCTCGTCGCGGGCGGATTTCGGACTTAATCGTCGGATGCGGCGACGGGCGGCTTCGGCGCGAGCTTCGCGGGAACGAGCCACTGGAAGCCTGTCATCGACGTCTCGCTGAACGTGCATTCGGCGGCCGCGGGCACCGGCGCCGACCTGGTGGCCGGCGGCTTCGGCGGCGTGTGGATGGTCCCGTGCACGACCACGCGCGAGCCATGATAACTCGCGCCGGAGCCCGTGATTTTCAGCGGCGCGCTGGCGGCGTCGGGGTAGTCCGCGCGCACCCTGTCCTTGCAGGCTTCGACGTTCTTGTAATAGGACGTGCAGCCCGAGACACAAGCGAGGGCAATGGTGAGCAGGACGAGCAGCGGGTGGCGGGTGCGATGGTTCATCGAAGGCGTCGAAGCGAAAAGAGGACGGGGCGAAACTTTATATCATGCGCGCCGCGCGAGGGTCGGACCGGGCGCTTGTTTTCTCGCGCGATGCGGTAGCACAATCGGCACTGTCATTCGATCAGCGCGTTGCGTACCGATGGAGACGACCGCCATGCAGAAGGACATCGAAGTAGGCGACTACTTGCTCGCCATGCAGGCCACGCCCCGGCCGATCGAGCCCGACGGCGACGCGGACGCGGCTCCGTCCGAGGGTTACGCGATCCGCGTGCGGGTAACGCGGATCGACCAGAAACCGGTGCACGGTTCGACACTCGCCGACGACTCGGGCGAAATGACGGGCGACCACGGTCCTTTCGAGACCGTCGCGGAGGCGATCGCGCATGGCGAGGCGTGGGGACGGCATTACGTCGCGCGCGTCCTGGGGCACGCGGTGTAGCGGCGGGGGCCGCGAAAGGGGGGAAGCAGTCCCCGCGTCAGGCGGGTGCAGCGCGCGGGCGAGCATCGCTAGACTCTGGTGCATCGACCGGACCATCGCCGAGGCCGCCATGATGCCCGTTGCCCTCTATATCACCCCGAACTACATCGCGTCGGTGCGCAGCGGCAAGACGCGCGACTGCTTCGGCGGAACGGTGCGTTTCATCGGTGTGGATGCGTTGCCGTTCGATATCGAGCATGTGTGCCTGCTCGACCGCGATACGGCGATCGAGGCGCTGTTCGATGCGGTGAGGGATGCAGAGCGGTTGTTGAATGCGGTGTGAGGGTGTTTGCTCAAGATCTCGGAAGGCGGGTCGTTATTCCGACGACCAAATTCTTTACCGAAAACTAGAACTACACCGCCGTTGAACGATTAATGGGCGCAGGGCAATCGCGCCTGGTGCCGGGGACCGGACTCGAACCGGCAAGCCGTGAGGCGGCGGATTTTAAGTCCGCTATGTTTACCAATTTCATCACCCCGGCAGGGCGGACGCGATTCTACCATTGCCCGACAGCGCGCCAAAGCCGCGCCCGCCGCCGTCATCAGGCCGTTCGACAAGTGCTGGACCCTCCCGCATAATCGGCGGCACCGATTTCGGCGCGAGGACATACGATGGGCAAGACCCGGCTCGAAGCATTCAGCGATGGCGTCATCGCCATCATCATCACGATCATGGTGCTGGAATTGAAAGTGCCGCACGGCGATGACTTCGCCGCGCTGGCGCCGCTCCTGCCCGTTTTCTGCGCATACGTGCTGAGCTTCATCTACGTCGGCATCTACTGGAGCAATCATCATCATCTCTGCCACGCGATCCAGCGCGTGAACGGCCGGGTGCTGTGGGCGAATCTGCACGTGCTTTTCTGGCTGTCGCTCTTTCCCTTCACCACGAACTGGATGGGCGAGAACCATCTGACCGCCGTGTCGACCGCCTGCTACGGCTTCGTGCTCTTCATGACCGCCGTCGCGTGGTACATCCTCACCCGCACGCTCATTTCGATGCACGGCGAAAACGCCGCGCTCGAACGCGCCGTCGGCGCGGACCGCAAGGGCAGGCTTTCGGTGCTGCTCTATCTCGTCGCCATCGGTGTGTCGTTCTGGCAGCCGTGGATCGCCGCGACGCTCTACGCGCTCGTCGCGGCCGTATGGCTCGTGCCCGATCGACGCATCGAGCGCATCCTCGCGAACGAAGAAACGTGATGCGCATCGGCCTCATCTCCGATACGCACAACCTCGTGCGCCCCGAAGCGCTCGAGGCATTGCGCGGGTGCGCGCACATCATTCACGCGGGCGATATCTGCAAGCACGGCGTGCTCGATGCGCTCGCGTCCCTTGCGCCGCTCACCGCCGTGCGCGGCAACAACGATGTCGGCGATGACGTCGCGCGATTGCCCGGGGACGCGCGCATCGAACTGGGCGGTGCGACGATCCACGTCGTCCACGATATCGCCGACGCGCCGAAGCAACTCGATGGCATCGACGTCGTCGTGACCGGTCATTCGCACAAGCCGCTCGTCGAGCGGCGGGGCGGCGTGCTCTTCGTGAATCCCGGCAGCGCGGGGCCACGGCGCTTCAAGTTGCCGATCACGCTCGCGTTGCTCGATATAGACGATGGAAAACCGGACGCGCGCATCGTCGCGCTCGTGACATAAAAAAGGCCGGCGCTCACGCACCGGCCTTGCGCCTTCAGAAAGCCTGACGCCTTACGCGCGCACCGTGCCTTCCGGGAACGCGTCGTCCATTTCGGCGGCTTCGCGATGGCCGCGCAGGATCGCGTGCGCTTCCGACTTCGACGCCACCGCCGGCGGCGAGCCCTTCAGCGGCTTCTTCGCCGTTTCGTGCAGCGCGAGCACCGACACGATACCGATGAGCGACGCGCCCATCAGGTAGTACGCGGGCATCATCAGATTGCCGGTCTTCTCGACGAGCCATGCCGTGACGAGCGGCGTCGTGCCGCCGAAGAGCGACACCGACACGTTGAAGCCGATCGCGAGCGCGCCGTAGCGGATCTTCGTCGGGAAGAGGGCCGGCAGCGACGACGGCATCACGCCCGTGAACGTCGAGAGCAGCGCGCCGAGGATCATCATGCCCGCGAAGATCGACGGGACCGTGCCCACGCGGATCAGCGAGAGCGACGGAATCGACAGCACCAGCAGGCCGATGCAACCCGCGAGCATCACGGGCTTGCGGCCGATGACATCCGACAGGCGGCCAGCGATGAGCGTCAGCGGCATCATCAGCACCATCACGACGAGCACGATGAAAAGGCCGTGCGTCTCATTGAACTTGAGCGTCGCCGACAGATAGCTCGGCAGATACGAGAGGGCCATGTAGTCGGTCACGTTGAAGATCAGCACGAGGCCCACGCATTGCAGCAGCGGCTTCCATTGCTGGATCAGCGTCTCGCGAAACTGCGCCTTGGTCGTCTCGTGCGCCACCGCTTCCGCCTTCTCGGCTTCGCGCTGGAACGCCGGCGTTTCTTCGAGCTTCATCCGGATATACAGACCGATCAGGCCGAGCGGACCGGCGATCATGAACGGAATGCGCCAGCCCCAAGACAGCAGTTCGCGCTCCGACATCACCGCAGTGAGCACCGCGACGACGCCCGCGCCGAGCACATAGCCGACGAGCGTGCCGAACTCGAGAAAGCTCGACATGAAGCCACGCTTCTTGTCCGGCGAGAATTCGGCGATGAAGGTTGCGGCGCCGCCGTATTCGCCGCCCGTCGAAAAGCCCTGCACGAGACGCGCGACGAGCAACAGCACCGGCGCCATCACGCCGATCGACTCGTAGCTCGGAATGATGCCGATACAGAACGTGCCGACGGCCATCATGATCATCGTCATCGCGAGCACGCGCTTGCGGCCGATGCGGTCGCCGAGCGGGCCGAACACCATGCCGCCGATCGGGCGCACCAGGAACGCGGCCGCGAACGTGCCGAAAGTCGCGAGCAACTGCGCTGCCGGGCTGCTCGACGGGAAGAACACCTTGCCGAGCGTCACGGCGATGTAGCTGTACACGCCGAAGTCGAACCATTCCATCGCATTACCGATGGCCATTGCGCCGACCGCGCGCTTGAGCAGGGATTGATCGACGATGGTGATGTCGTCGAGGGTGAGATCGGACTTCTGACTGGATGAATCGTGTGTGCGCCAAACGCCCTCGTGAAGAGAAGACATAGTTCGAAAAACTCCGTATTCGATCCCGAGAGCTCGCGAAAGAGCTTCGGGCGCGCCGTCGTCAGGACAGCGCGTATTGCCGGGACAGTGCAGTTTCGCGACGGCGCCGCTTGCATTGCGGGGAACGTACGCAAATGGCTCCGCGCAGCGATCTGACGGAAGCAGATGCTGAAGAACGAAAAGAAAACGCGGTGCCGGTGCTTCGCGGTGGGTCGCGAAATTGCACTCGGATGAAACAAACGAATTTGACGTGCGGACGGCGAACCCGGCGAAACCTGAGTTGCCGCGGGTGGGCCGCGACGTCGGCGAAAAAACAACCTGAGACGAAAAAGGCCGGCGTGAGTCTGGCAAGACCAGCTAAAAAACCGACGCGCCTCTTTGTATGAAAACTGTCACTACCGCCGTGTGTCCGAACTGCGATACGCCGAACTCATGCGCGTGAATGAGGGTGAATTACTGTTGATAACAAATAAATGATAACACGATGACAGACGATGTGCAAACCGGCCGATGTTGGCAAGGTTCCGCGGGAGCCCCGATCCCTTGCCTGCTATAGGATTGCGCTGAATTTCGGTCCATTCACCTGATGGTCCAGCCGGTACATTTTGCGCAATGCGCGGCAACAAAAAACCGGCCGCTCTGGGCCGGTTGTAGCAGTGCGATCGAGCCGCGAATTCAGCTTTGCGGAGGGACGTAGCCCGTGGCGGTATCGGCGCCTTCGCCGAAGAAATATTTCTCGGTCTGCTTGATGAGGTACTGGCGCGCGCGCGGATCGGCCATGTTCAGACGATTTTCGTTGATGAGCATCGTCTGCTGCTTGAGCCAGCCTTGCCAGGCTTCCTTCGAGATCGTTTCGTAGATGCGCTTGCCGAGTTCGCCCGGCAGCGGCGGAAAGTCCAGTCCTTCGGCTTCCTTGCCGAGCTTCGCGCATTGAACCATTCGGGCCATTGTGAGTTTCTCCTCTGTATCGGGGGACGAAGCGCAGTTCGCGCTTCTCAAAGCGAATTCAAAGCTGTTTCATCAGGACGAGCGACTTGCGCTGCCAGTTGTAGAGGCGCCGGCGATCCTCGGGCAGATCGTCCACGGTCACCTTCACGAAGCCGCGCTTCAGGAACCAGTGCTCGGTGCGCGTCGTCAGCACGAAGATACGCGTGAGCCCGCGCGCCCGGGCACGCTGCTCGATGCGCTTGAGCAAGCGCTCGCCGTCGCCCGAACCTTGCGCTTCCGGCGCGACGGTCAGGCACGCCATCTCGCCGATGCGCTCCTGCGTGTAGGGATAGAGCGCGGCGCAGCCGAACAGCACGCCATCGTGCTCGATGACGGAGAAGTGGTCGATATCCCGCTCGATCTGGTGGCGCCCGCGCCGCACGAGCGTGCCGTCGCTTTCGAGCGGCTCGATCAGCGTGAGGATGCCGCCGACGTCATCCGGCGTCGCTTCACGCAGGCTTTCGAGGTTCTCGTACGAGATCATCGTGCCGACGCCGTCGTGCAGGAACAGTTCGAGCAGCACGCTGCCGTCGAGGCGATACGGAATGATGTGGCCGCGCGCCACGCCGCCGCGGCATGCGCGCACCGTATGCTTCAGATAGAACGCCGTGTCGCCTTGCAGCTCGCCGCTTTCCTGCAGGCGATAGGCGTCGTCGAGCGACAGCTCGCGGATGAGTTCGTTTTCCGAATCGACGAGACCCGGAATTTCGGTCACGAAGATGATCTTGTCGGCACGCAGCGCGATGGCGGCGGCGGACGCGACGTCTTCCATCGACAGATTGAACGCCTCGCCGGTCGGCGAGAAGCCGAGCGATGACAGCAGCACCAGCTTGTTCGACGCGAGCGACTGGCGGATCGAATCGCCGTCTATCTTGCGAACGACGCCCGTATGCTGGAAATCGACGCCGTCCAGAATGCCGACCGGTCGCGCCGTCACGAAGTTGCCCGACACGACGCTGATGTGCGCGTGGGCCATCGGCGTGTTCGGCAGGCCCTGGCTGATCGCGGCCTCGATGTCGAGACGCACTTCGCCGGCGGCTTCCTTCGCGGACTCGAGCGCGCGGGCATCGGTGATGCGCAGGCCATGCGAAAACGACGATTCGACGCCGTGAAGACTCAATTGCTCGTCGAGCTGCGGGCGCGAGCCGTGCACCAATACGACGTGGATGCCCATCGCGTGCAACAGGCCGACGTCCTGCACGAGCGCGTTCAGACGACCTTCCTGCACCAGTTCCCCGCCGAACGCCACGACGAACGTTTTGTTCCGAAACGCGTGAATGTACGGCGCGACAGAGCGCATCCAGTCGACGAACTGAGCGTGGAGATCCGGCGCTTCGGGCTCTGCGGCCGGCGGCGACGCGGTCATCGTGAGGTCGGTTTGGGAATTCATCCCGGGATTATAATGCGACGCTATGCCGAATGTTTCTCGTCCATCACGTCCCGATCAGGCGGGCAAGTCTCAGTCCGCCGATAAATCCCTCGATACTCAGGAGCAGTTGCGACAACTGCGTGAAAATCTGCTGCGCGATGCGCGGGAGGGCGGGGGGGCGTCCGGCGATTCCGGCGAACCTGCGGGGCTGAGCAAGAAAGAGCTCGCTGCGCGACGCTTTGCGGCGGGCGCGCCGGCCGCGTCCGCGCCGTCGGGCAAGGCGGCGGTTGCGCCGCTTCAGAAGGGCGGCGAGGCCGGTAGTCCTGCTAGCAAGCAGGGCGCCGTGGCGGCGACGAAACGACCGCCTGCGCCCCAGAAGCCGCAAGCTGCGCCGCCTGCCCGCGATCGGGCGAAGCCGAATCCCGCGCTAGCGGGGAAAACGGACCGCGCTCCGGCGCGCGCGCCGCATTCCGGATCTCAACTGCCCGCGCCGGCGAAACGCGATGACGCGCGTGCGCCGCGCGAGCCGCGCTCTGAATCTCAGCAGCACGCACCAGCAAAGCGCGATGACGCCCGTCGCGCGCAACACGCGCGTGCGCCGCGCGAGGAACATCGAGCCGAACGGCGGGAGAGCGGCGCTCCGCCCAAAGCAGCCGATACACGCAGCAACGACCCCCAACGCGTCGAGCGTCGAAACGAGCATCTCGCGACCAGCGCGCGTCGCGAGCCCGTTGGCTCGGCGCCAGCGGCCGAACGCGCGCCGGCAGCGCGAGAACGCGAGGCTCGCGAGCCTCGCGAGCCTCGTCCGCCGCGCCCGTCACGCATCGTCACACCGAATCCGATTCCGCCGATCACCTTCCCCGAAGCACTTCCGGTATCCGGCCGACGCGAGGAAATCGCACGCGCGATCGCGGCGAATCAGGTCGTGATCGTCAGCGGCGAAACCGGCTCGGGCAAGACCACGCAACTTCCGAAAATCTGCCTCGCCCTCGGGCGCGGCCTCGGCGCGGGCGGCAGCGGTCTCATCGGCCATACGCAGCCGCGCCGTATCGCCGCTTCGGCCACGGGAAGGCGCATCGCGGAAGAGCTCGGCACGCCGTTCGGCGAAGTCGTCGGCTACAAGGTGCGCTTCACGGACAATCTCGCGCCGGGCGCGTCCGTCAAGCTGATGACCGACGGCATCCTCCTTGCCGAAACGCAGACCGATCCGCTGCTCAACACGTACGACACGATCATCATCGACGAGGCGCACGAGCGCAGCCTCAATATCGACTTTCTGCTCGGCTATCTGAAGGAAATCCTGCCGAAGCGCCCCGATCTGAAGCTGATCGTCACGTCTGCGACTATCGACGCCGAGCGTTTCGCGCGCCATTTCGGCAGCGACGACAAGCCCGCGCCGGTAATCGAGGTGAGCGGGCGGCTGTATCCGGTGGACGTGCGTTATCGGCCGATTGAAGAGCAAAGCGAGGCGATCAAAAATGCGCAAGGCACGGCGCCCAGGCGCAACGACCGCAGAACCGACCGCGACCTGATGGAAGCCATCGTCGATGCCGTCGACGAACTGTGCCGCGTCGGCCCCGGCGACGTGCTCGTGTTCCTGCCCGGCGAGCGCGAAATCCGCGACGCCGCCGAGGCGCTTCGCAAGCATCATCCGCCGCACACGGAAATCCTGCCGCTCTTCGCGCGCCTTTCCGCGCAGGAGCAGGAGCGCGTGTTCAGGCCGTCGAACGCGCGGCGCATCGTGCTCGCGACCAACGTCGCGGAGACGTCGCTGACGGTGCCGGGCATTCGTTACGTCGTCGATACCGGCATGGCGCGCGTGAAGCGCTATTCGTATCGCAACAAGGTCGAGCAATTGCAGATCGAGCCGGTGTCGCAGGCGGCGGCGAATCAGCGCGCGGGCCGCTGCGGGCGCGTCGCGGACGGCGTATGTATCCGGCTCTACGACGAAGCGGATTTTCAGGCGCGGCCGCGCTTCACCGATCCGGAAATCCTGCGCTCGTCGCTGGCCGCCGTGATTCTGCGCATGAAGTCGCTGCATCTGACGGCGATCGAAACCTTTCCGTTCATCGAGCCGCCGCCGGGCCGCGCGATCGCGGACGGCTATCAACTGCTGAACGAACTCGGCGCCGTCGATGACGACAACGCGCTCACGCCGCTCGGCCGCGAGCTCGCGCGCCTGCCGCTCGATCCGCGCGTCGGCCGCATGATCCTTGCCGCGCGCGATCATCTGGCGCTGAAGGAAGTGCTCATCATCGCGTCGGCCTTGTCGGTGCAGGATCCGCGCGACCGGCCGATCGAGGCGCAGGAGCAGGCGGATCAGGCGCATCGCCAGTTCGTCGACGAGCGCTCCGAGTTTCTGCAATGGACGCGCATCTGGAAGTGGTTCGAGGACGCCGTCGCGCACAAGAAGTCGAACAAGCAGCTCGCCGATGCGTGCCGCGCGAACTTTCTGTCGCACCTGCGGTTGCGCGAATGGCGCGACGTGCATTCGCAATTGCTGACGGTCGTGCGCGAGCACGGCTGGCGCCTGAACGACTCGGATGCGACATTCGAGCAGGTGCATCTGTCGCTTTTGACCGGCCTGCTCGGCAACGTCGGATTGAAAGCCGACGACGAGCCGCATTATCTCGGCGCGCGCGGCATCAAATTCCATCTTTGGCCGGGCTCGGCGCTCCTGAAGAAAGCGGGGCGCTGGGTGATGGCGGGCGAGCTCATCGAAACGAGCCGGCTCTATGCGCGCACGATTGCGAAGATCGAGCCGGAATGGCTGGAAACTGTCGGCGCGCATCTGCTGAAGACGTCGATTTCAGATTCGCATTGGGAAAAGAAAGCCGCGCAGGTCGTCGCTTACGAGCGCGCGACGCTTTACGGGCTGACCGTCTACGCGCGCCGCCGCGTGAGCTTCGGCAAACAGGATCCGAAGCATGCGCGCGAGCTGTTCATCCGTGGCGCGCTCGTCGAAGGCGAGTTCGATACGCGCCTGCCGTTCTTCGCGCACAACCGCAAGCTCGTCGCCGACATCGAGCAGCTGGAACACAAGTCGCGTCGCCAGGACGTGCTCGTCGACGATGAACTCATCTACGGCTTCTACGATTCGCTGATTCCCCAAGGCATGTGGACGGGCGCGGCGTTCGAGCGCTGGTATCGCGACGAGCAGAAGAAAGAGGGCAACGAGAAGCTCCTTTTCCTCTCCCGCGACGACCTGATGCGCCACGAAGCCGCCGGCGTCACGACCGACCTCTTCCCGAAGCGCATGACGATGTCGGGCATCGAGATGTCGCTCACCTATCACTTCGAGCCGGGCTCGCCGCGCGACGGCGTCACGCTCGCGGTGCCGCTCTACGGGCTGAATCAGGTCGATGCTCGCCGCGCCGAATGGCTCGTTCCCGGCATGATCAAGGAAAAAGCGCAACTGCTGCTGAAGTCGCTGCCGCAGAAACTGCGCCGTCATGTCGTGCCACTGCCTGAATACGCGGCGGGTTTCGCAGAGCGTCATGCCGGGCCAAAATTCGGCGCGGGCGCGCTCGTCGATTCGCTCATCGCCGATATTCGCGGGCAGACGCAAATCGCCGTCAAGAGCGCGGATTTCAAGCTCGAAACGCTGCCGGCGCACCTCTTCATGAACTTCAAGGTGATCGACGAGCACGGCCGCCAGCTCGCGATGGGCCGCAATCTCGCGCAACTGCGCGCGGAGTTGGGCGGCCAGGCGCAACAGCAATTTCAGAAGCTGACGTCGGCCGCGGCGTTCGACGCGCTCTCGGGCGAGTCGGAATCGGCGCCGCAAACGCAACCGGCCACTGTCGGCACCGCGCTCTACGAAAACCTCACCACCTGGAACTTCGGCAAGCTGCCGGAATTGCTGGAAATCCGCCGTCGCGGGCAGACGCTTTTTGGCTATCCGGCGCTCGTGGATCGCGGCACGCATTGCGACGTCGAAGTGTTCGATTCACCCGAGGAAGCGGCGCGCATCCATCGTGCGGGATTGCGGCGGCTCTTCGCGCTGCAACTGCGCGAGCCGATTCGCTATCTGGAGAAGAATCTTCCGGGCTTGCGCGAAATGTCGATGCAGTACATGGCGCTCGGCACGGCGGACGAGTTGCGTGACCAGATCGTCGAGACGGCGCTCGATCGCGCGTGCCTGCAAGACCCGCTGCCCGACGACGACGGCAGTTTCCACACCCGCCGCGATGCCGCCAAAGGCCGCCTGACGCTGCTCGCGCAGGAGATCGCGCGGCTCGTCGGCGCGATTCTGGCCGAATACGCGGCGCTCGCGAAAAAGCTGGCGCAGGCGAAGACGTTCACATCGGCGTATGCGGACATGCAGGCGCAACTGAGCGCGCTCATTAGCAAGCGCTTCGTCATCGACACGCCGTATGCGCAGCTCGCGCACTTTCCGCGCTATCTGAAGGGGATCGGGCTGCGCATCGACAAGCTCAAGGCCGATCCGGCGCGTGATGCCCGTCTTTCCGCCGATTTGCAGCCGCTCGCGCAGCACTATCAGCGCGCTATTTCGCAGCGCGGCGGCGTCGCGGACGCGCGGCTTTCCGAGTACCGCTGGCTGCTGGAAGAACTGCGCGTGTCGCTGTTCGCGCAGGAATTGCGCACGCCAATGCCCGTTTCGGTGAAACGGCTCCACAAGGTCTGGGAGTCGATGCAGCGCTAGGCTGCGGCCAGCACGCGGCAAAATCTGCTATTTCTTGCGCCGCTTCAGCGTATTGCGCAAAAAGCCGCACCCGGTCAACGCGCCGCGCGAGGCAAACGTTCTACAATGACGCCTGCCTTCCGAAGCCTATTTTCCATGCGCAATATTTTCCATCCCGGCCGTGTCCGCACGGCCGCCGCACGCGCGGCGCTTGCCGTCGGCGCCGCTCTTGTCGCCACCGCGGCGTTCGCCAACAACGTGATCGTGCTCAACTCGGCGGAAGCCACGCTGAGCCTGATCGACGAAAACACGCGTCAGGTCATCGGCACCGTGCCGACCGGCAAGGAGCCGCACCACCTGATGCCGACGCCCGACGGCTCGTCGCTGATCGTCGCAAACTCGGTGTCGAACAACCTGATGTTCGTCGATCCGAAAACCGGCGCGTTCCAGCGCTGGGTGCAGGACATCGAGGATCCGTATCAGATCGGCTTTTCGCCGGACAAGAAATGGTTCGTGTCGACGGGCCTGCGCCTCGACCGCCTCGACATCTACCATTTCGACGGCAAGAACGTGAATCTCGCGAAGCGCCTGCCGCTCGCGACGATGCCGAGCCACATCGCGTTCACGAACGACAGTTCGACCGCGTTCATTTCGCTGCAGGTGTCCGGTGAAATCGCCGCGATCGATCTGGCGACCCAGACGGTGAAATGGAAGATGAAGGTCGGCAAGGTGCCCGCCGGCGTCTGGCTCACGCCCGGCGACAAATTCCTGCTCGTCGGCATGACGGGCGCGGACTACGTGGCCGTGGTCGACTGGCGCAACCAGAAGGTCGTCAAGACCATCACGACGGGCAAGGGCGCGCACAACTTCCGCTCGATGGTCGACGGCAAGCACGTGCTGGTGTCGAATCGCGTCGCGAACACGATCAGCATCATCGACGAGGACACGCTCACGAACGTCGGCGATATCACCGGTCTTCTGCCGGGCCCGGACGACATGGAACTTTCCGCCGACAAGAAGTATCTGTGGGTTACGTTCCGCTTCGCCAAGCACGTCGGCGTGATCGATCTGGCGAACCGTAAGCTGATCGAAACCATCAAGGTCGGCCGCTCGCCGCACGGCATCTACTTCTACAATCGCGCACCGGTGACGGCGCCCAACGGGGCATGAGCGGAGCAGAGGGCGCTTTACGCGCCCTATACTACGATTGAGGAAAGGCCGGCGCACCGGACGGCCCAAGCACCACGGAGCACCATGTTTCATTCCATTCTTTCGTCGCTGGACGGTCTCGTTTCCTGGCTGCAGACGCTTCTCTATGTCGATGTCGTGCAGCCGGCGCTGTTCAAGATCGGCATGATGGACTACGACGAGGACACCTACGACGCGCTCTACTGGGTGATTGTCGGGGTCCTCGAAGTGCTCGCGATGTACGCGATCCTGCGCCCGCTCGAAGCGTTCCGCCCCGCCGAGGAATGGAAAGACCGAAAGGGCGTGCGTGTGGACGTGCTCTATACGTGGATCGTCAAGCTCGGCATTCTCAATCTGTTTTTCTTTTTCACGTTCCAGCCGCTCTTCGATTCGATGCAGAGCTGGCTGCGCATCCATGACGTGCCGAACCTCGAGATCGACAACCTGTGGCCCGGCGTCACGACGCAGCCGCTCGTCACGTTTTTCATCTATCTGCTGATCCTCGATTTCGCCGGCTACTGGTATCACCGCCTGGAGCATCGCTTCGGCATCTGGTGGGAACTGCATGCGGTGCATCACAGCCAGCAGAAGATGTCGCTCTGGACGGACGATCGCAACCATCTGCTCGACGATGTTTTGCAGGCGAGCTTCTTCGCCTGTGTCGCGCTCGTGATCGGCGTGGAGCCGTCGCAGTTCGTTGTGCTCGTCGCCATTACGAATTTCATGCAGAGCGTGCAGCACGCGAACATCCGGCTGCACTTCGGGTGGCTCTTCGACCGCATCGTCGTGAGTCCGGCGTTCCATCGCCGCCATCACGCAATCGGCTTCGGTCACGAAGGGACGACCTACGGCTGCAACTTCGGCGTGCTGTTCTCGTTCTGGGACATCCTGTTCCGCTCGGCATCGTTCAACCGCACCGTCGAGCCGACCGGCATACGCGACCAGCTCGGCGCCCCGGGCGTGAAGCCCGTGCACTACGGCGACGGTTTCATCGAGCAGCACTGGCTCGCGTTCAAACGCATCGCCGCGCGCCTTTCGGCGCGGCGCGCGGGCGCGTCCGCGTCCGACAACTCGGCGGCGGTCTGAACTTTCCGTCGAGACCAGCGCCCGCGTGCGGCGCTGGTTTATCCTGTCGGTTCCTCTTTTTCCTTCTTCGAATCACGCATGAGTGACCTGCTGCGTTCGTTCGTGCGCGCGCTTGCGAACGTCTTTCATCCGCGCATGCTCTGGCTGACGCTGATGCCTTTCGGCGTTGCCACCGTGGTGTGGGGCGCGCTCCTCTGGTTTTTCTGGCAGACGCTCACCGGCGCCGCGAACAGCTGGCTCGACGGCTGGGCGCTCACGTCCGCGATGTACCGCCTCTTCGATACCGTCGGCTTCTCGTCGCTGCACGCGGTGATCGCGCCATTCCTCGTGGTCATCATGACGGTGCCGCTCATCGTCGTCACGGTGCTGCTGCTGATCGCGACGCTGTCGATGCCCGGCGTCGTCAAGCTGCTCACGCGACGGCCGAAAGGGCATTATTCGTCGCTCGAAGAACGGCGCGGCGGCACGTGGTACGGCAGTCTCGGCCACTCGGTGCTGACGACGCTCGTGTGTCTCGTGTTGCTGGTCGTCACGCTGCCCTTGTGGCTGATTCCGCCGTTCTTCGCGTTGATTCCGCCGCTTATGTGGGGCTGGCTGACCTATCGCGTGATGACTTACGACGCGCTCGCGCTGCATGCCAGCGCGGAAGAGCGCCGCGCGATCGTGCGCGATGCGCGGTGGCCCCTGCTCGCCATCGGCATCGTGAGCGGCCTTCTGAGTTCCGTACCGACGATGCTCTGGGCGTGGTCCGTGTGGCTCTTGCCGCTCTTTCCGGTCGTCGCCGCCGTGACGATCTGGGCGTATGCCTTCATCCTCGTGTTTTCCGCGCTGTGGTTCGCGCATTACTGTCTGCACGCGCTCGAGCGCCTGCGGGCGAACGAGCCGGGTTATCCGGCGATCACGGTCGAATCCCGCGACGTTTCACTGTAAGAACAAAGGGGCACACATGGGCATTGGCGTCATCATCATCGGCGACGAGATCTTGTCCGGCCGCCGCACCGACAAGCATCTGCCGAAAATCATCGAATTGCTGAGTGCGCGCGGCCTGTCGCTCGACTGGGCCGAATACGTCGGCGACGATCCCGCGCGCATCACCGCGACGCTCGCGCGGACCTTCGCGTCCGGCGATATCGTTTTTTCGACGGGCGGCATCGGCGCGACACCGGACGATCACACGCGCCAGTGCGCCGCGAAAGCGCTGGGCGTGCCGCTCGCCTTGCATCCGGAAGCGGCGGAGCTGATCCGCGCGCGCATTCGGGAAACGGCAGCGCAGGCGGCGCAGGCGGGTGACAAGCCGGTCGATCTGCAGTCGCCGGAGAACCTGCATCGGCTGAACATGGGGACGTTTCCGCAGGGCGCGGAGATCATTCCGAACAGCTACAACAAGATTCCCGGCTTCTCAGTCGGCGATCATCACTTCGTGCCGGGCTTTCCGGTGATGGCCTGGCCGATGATCGAATGGGTGCTCGACACGAAGTACGCGCATCTGCATCACGCGACGCCGCATGTCGAGCGCTCGCTGCTCGTCTTCGGCCTGCCGGAATCGCGCATCACGCCGCTGATGGTCACGATCGAGCGCGATTTCGACGGCGTGCGCGCATTCAGCCTGCCGAGCGTCGGCGATGCGGCGCGCGGCGCTCTTTACGCGCGCTCGCATATCGACCTGGGCGTCAAGGGCGACCCCGAGCAGGCGAACGCGGCGTTCGAGGTGCTGCGTGAAGGCGTGATCGCGCTGGGCGGCGAGGTCGTGGAAGTGCCGCCGGAGGAAGCGAAGTGACGTTGCTTGAAGTCATCGCGACCACGGTCGCCGATGCGCGCGCGGCGGAACGCGGCGGCGCGAACCGGCTGGAGCTTGTCACCGCGATGGGCGAGGGCGGATTGACGCCGAGCATCGGGCTGATCGAAGCGGTGATCGACGCGGTCGGCATTCCGGTGAATGTAATCGTGCGGCCGCATAGTCGCTCGTTCGTCTACGACGCCGACGACTACGCGGTCATCATCCGCGACGTGCGTGCAGTGGCGAAGACGCGGGCGAATGCGATCGTCGTGGGCATGCTGAACGCGAATGGCGATGTCGATAACGACGGCCTCGCGCGCGTGATCGAAGCGGCGGATGGCTTACAGCTCACTTTTCACCGCGCGTTCGACGAAGCTCGCGATCTCTTCGCCGCGTTCGATACGCTGCTGACATTCGATGCCGTGACGAACGTGTTGACGTCGGGCGGCAAGCCGTCGGTGCTGGACGCGCAGACGGTGATCGCGAAGCTCGTCGAAAGGGCGGCGGGAGAGCGCTGCACGGTGCTCGCGGGCGCCGGACTGACCGTCGATGCGGCTGCGCCTTTCGTCGCATCGACGGGCGTGCGCGCGGTGCACTTCGGCTCGGGTGTGCGTGTCGATGGAAAGGGGCTCGCGCCTGTGGATGAAGCGAGCGTCAGGCGCGTGCGGACACTGCTCGACGCGCGGGACTGAGCAAGCCGCTCAAGCCCCGATCCACGGCAGCTTGCGGAAACACCATCCCGACACCGTTTTCCGATGCCCTTGCCCATCCTTGTCGCCTTCGAATCCTTCGAGCAGGTCATACGCTTGCGCATATCCCGCTTTCTGCGCCGCGACTGCCGCCAGCTTCGAACGCGCGGCGCTGCGGCACAAAAACACGACAGGCGTATCCGGGGTGGCGACTTGTCTCAATTGTTCGATAAACTCGGCGTTCGGCACCGAGCCGGGGTAACGAATCCACTCGATGTGCGCGTACTGCGCGCCATCGATGGCCGGGCGGCCGACCCAATCCAGTTCGGCACGCGTGCGCACGTCGACGAGGCGCGCGCGTGGGTCGAGTTGCAGCAGTTCGAAAGCTTCGACGGGCGAGAAGGCGCCTGCGTAGGTCAGGTTGTTCTCGGCGGCGCGTTTTCCGGCCTGGCTATAGAGTTGTTCGAGTGTGCTCATGGCGCATCAGTCTCCGTTAAGCGCAAAGAATTATTCTAGCGCGGCACGCGGGGACCACCGAGCGCGGGCAAAGCCTTAGTGCCTGATGTGCGAAAGTGGTGCACGTCAGGCGCGACGCACCCAAAAGGTGCTCCGATAATACTGAGCAAACTCGGACGCACCGAAAAGGTGCAGACGGCTTGACAGCGCATTAATGGCCGTCGCAGGAAATGAAGTCGTTTCACACAAAACGCACGCTGCTTCAAGCGCTTAGCGCAGAGATGGTGCGCTTGGCACGGAAGCTGCTTTTCCAACCTCGATTGAATTGATGTACAGGATTGGTCGGGGCGGCGAAGCGATTCGCCGACTTTTGTTAATCAGGAGATAGGTAATGAGTAAATCCGTGGCCGACGTCATGCAACTCGTCAAGGACGAGGACGTCAAGTTCGTCGACTTCCGCTTCACCGACACGCGCGGCAAAGAACAACACGTTTCCGTGCCGGTCTCGGCATTCGACGAAGACAAATTTGAAAGCGGCCACGCTTTCGACGGTTCGTCCATCGCCGGCTGGAAGGGTATCGAAGCGTCGGACATGCTGCTCGTGCCGGATGCGGACACCGCGTTCATCGACCCGTTCTATGAAGAGTCCACGCTGGTCCTGACCTGCGACGTGGTCGAGCCCGCCGACGGCAAGGGCTACGAGCGCGACCCGCGTTCGCTCGCACGACGCGCGGAAGCCTATCTCAAGAGCTCGGGCCTGGGCGACACCGCCTTCTTCGGTCCGGAGCCGGAATTCTTCATTTTCGACTCGGTGCAGTGGAACACTGACCAGTCGGGCACGTTCGTGAAGATCGGCTCGGAAGAAGCGCCGTGGTCGTCGGCGAAGGAATTCGAAGGCGGCAACACCGGCCACCGTCCGGGCACGAAGGGCGGCTACTTCCCGGTCGCACCGGTCGACACGTTCCAGGACATCCGCTCGGAAATGTGTCTGCTGCTCGAGCAGATCGGCATTCCGGTCGAAGTGCATCACCACGAAGTGGCGGGCCAGGGCCAGAACGAAATCGGCACCAAGTTCTCGACGCTGGTTCAGCGCGCGGACTGGCTGCAGCAGATGAAGTACATCATCCATAACGTGGCGCACACGTACGGCAAGACGGCGACTTTCATGCCGAAGCCGATCGTCGGCGACAACGGTTCGGGCATGCACGTTCACCAGTCGATCTGGAAGGACGGCCAGAACCTGTTCGCGGGCAACGGCTACGCAGGCCTGTCGGAATTCGCGCTGTTCTACATCGGCGGCATCATCAAGCATGCGCGCGCGCTGAACGCGATCACGAACCCGGGTACGAACTCGTACAAGCGTCTCGTGCCGCACTTCGAAGCGCCCGTGAAGCTGGCTTACTCGGCTCGCAACCGTTCGGCATCGATCCGTATTCCGCACGTGAGCAACCCGAAGGGCCGCCGCATCGAAACGCGCTTCCCGGATCCGCTGGCGAACCCGTACCTGTGCTTCTCCGCGCTGATGATGGCGGGTCTCGACGGCGTGCAGAACAAGATTCATCCGGGCGAAGCCGCGGACAAGAATCTGTACGACCTGCCGCCGGAAGAAGACAAGAAGATCCCGACCGTGTGCGCGGGCCTCGATCAGGCACTCGACGCGCTCGACGCGGACCGCGAGTTCCTGACGCGCGGCGGCGTGTTCACGGATTCGATGCTCGACGCATACATCGAACTGAAGACGAACGAGCTGCAGCGTTATCGTCAGGCGGTGCATCCGATCGAGTTCGAGATGTACTACTCGCTGTAAGCGGCATGGCCCGAGCGCGCTTCGAAGCGAGCAGTCCGGCGAAGCGCGCGACGCATGCGATGCAGTGAAAAAAAGGGACGGCGCGCCGTCCCTTTTTTAATCGCCGCAATGTCATAGATCGAGAAGAAGATCGGTGTCACGAACGACCTCAACCATTGCACGATGGTGTTAAAGAACCTGATCAAGGCGCGCAAGGGCCACGCGGATGCGCTGACGGACGACTCGCAACTGGCGGCAAGCGGACTGCTTCCGGGATTCGAGGCGCTGCCCACGAACGTGCTCGTTCTGGACATGCGCAATCTCAGGATCGCGTACGCGAACCCGTCGGCCGAAGCGATGCTGGAGATGTCGCGCAAGCAACTGACGCAGATGAACTGGCCCGAGCTGTTCGCGAATGCGGACGAGCTGGCGACCACGATCGCGTCGATCGCGGAGAACCGCTTCAACGCGACGCGGCTCGACGCGGTGCTCGAACGTCAAAGCCGCGAGCCGGTGCATGTGCACGCCATTGTCGGCTATCTCGAAGCGGCGTCGGAGTACGTGCTGCTCGAACTCTTCGAGAACGAGCGCCATCTGCGCACCGATCGCGAAGAGCGCATCCACGATCTCACTGCCGTCAACAAGCAGCTGATCCGCAATCTCGCGCACGAGATCAAGAACCCGCTCGGCGGCATCCGGGGCGCCGCGCAGTTGCTGGAGTTCGAGCTCGGCGCACGCGAACGCGACGAACTGCGCGAGTACACGCAGGTCATCATCAAGGAGTCGGATCGCCTGCAGACGCTCGTCGATCGCTTGCTGGAGCCGCACCGGCATCCGCATATCGTCGGCGATGTGAACATCCACGAAGTATGCGAGCGCGTGCGGGCCGTGATCCTCGCGGAGTTCCCGCGCGGCCTCACGATCGAGCGCGACTACGACGTGAGCGTGCCCGACCTGCGCGGCGACAAGGAGCAACTGATTCAGGCGCTCCTCAACGTCGTGCGCAACGCAGCCGAAGCGCTGAAGGAGCGCATTTCTCAGGGCGATGCGCGGATCGAACTGCGCACGCGTATCGCGCGCAAGGTGACGATCGGCAAAAAGCTGCACAAACTGGCATTGGACTTGCATATCACTGACAACGGTCCCGGCATCCCCAGCGAAATCCGCGACCGGATCTTCTTCCCGCTCGTATCGGGCAGGGAAGACGGCAGCGGACTCGGTCTCACGCTCGCGCAGTCGTTCGTGCATCAGCACGATGGCTTGATCGAAGTCGAGAGCCGGCCGGGTTGCACCGAATTCGCCATCTTGTTGCCGTTTGAGAATTGATCACGATCGACCAGCGACGTCACGCGAAGCACGTGACACATCAGGCATCGAAGCCTGACCGTTTCGACGGGCTCACACCGAACCATACGAAGACTTCTCGCCGAACGATATGAAGCCGATCTGGATAGTAGACGACGACCAATCCATCCGCTGGGTGCTGGAAAAGGCGCTGGCCCGAGAAAACTTCACGACGCGCAGTTTCTCCGGTGTGCGCGATGCGCTCGCCGCGCTCGAAGGAGAAAGCCCGCAAGTGCTCGTCTCCGACATCCGCATGCCGGGCGGCTCCGGGCTGGAGCTGCTGCAGACCGTGCGCGACCGCCTGCCGGGTCTGCCCGTCATCATCATGACGGCGTTCTCGGATCTGGATAGCGCCGTGGCCGCATTCCAGGGCGGCGCGTTCGAATATCTCGCCAAGCCCTTCGATGTCGACAAGGCCGTCGAGCTGATCCGCCGCGCCGTCGACGAAAGCATGCGCGGCGAGGCGGCCGTCGACGAGCGGGTGACGGAAACGCCCGAGATGCTCGGCCAGGCGCCCGCGATGCAGGATATGTTCCGCGCGATCGGCCGCTTGTCGCATTCGGCGGCGACCGTGCTCATCACGGGCGAATCAGGCACCGGAAAGGAGCTTGTCGCGCGCGCTTTGCACCGACATAGCCCACGCGCGAACGGACCGTTCATCGCACTGAACACGGCGGCGATTCCGAAGGATCTGCTGGAGTCCGAACTGTTCGGCCACGAGCGCGGCGCATTCACCGGCGCGCAGGCGATGCGCCAGGGCCGCTTCGAGCAGGCCGAGAACGGCACGCTCTTTCTGGATGAAATCGGCGACATGCCGTTCGACCTTCAGACGCGCCTGTTGCGCGTGCTGTCGGACGGACAGTTCTATCGGGTGGGCGGCCACAATCCGCTGAAGGCGAACGTGCGGGTGATCGCGGCGACGCACCAGAATCTCGATGCGCGCGTGCGGCAGGGCTTGTTCCGCGAGGACTTGTATCACCGCCTGAACGTGATTCGCCTGCGTCTGCCGGCACTGCGCGAGCGCAGCGAGGATATTCCGCTGCTCACGCGCCATTTCCTGCAAAAGAGTGCGCGGGATCTCGGCGTCGAGCCCAAGCGTGTGTCGGATGCGGCGCTCGCGTATCTCGCGTCGCTGCCGTTTCCCGGCAACGTGCGTCAGCTCGAGAACCTCTGCAACTGGCTCACGGTGATGGCGCCCGCGCAGGTGATCGAGCAGAAGGATCTGCCGCCCGATCTCACGCCGCGGCAAGATTATGCGCCGGAGGTCATTGCCGTTTCTTCCGATGGCGCGGTGGCGCCGGCGCCTGCTGCGCCGAACGGCGCGATCGCGTCGGCGCCGACGGTCGCGGGCGTCGCGACGAGTGTGTGGGAGAACGGCTTGCGCACCGAAGTCGCGCGCCTGTTGCGCGAAAATTCCGCCGACGTGATGGATGAACTCGCGCGCCGCTTCGAAGCCGCGGTGATCCGCGAGGCGCTGGATTTCACGCGCGGGCGCAAGGTCGAGGCGGCGGAGCGGCTGGGCATCGGCCGCAATACGATCACGCGCAAGATTCAGGAACTGCATCTCGACGCGTGAGCGGCGCTTGAACAGGGATCAGTCGATCGTCGCGATCACGGGCGCGTGGTCGGACGGCTGATCCCACTTGCGCGGCACCTTATCCACTTCACATGACGTGCAGCGCGCCGCGAGCTGTTCCGACAACAAAATGTGATCGATGCGCAGCCCCGCGTTGCGGCGGAACGCCATCATCCGGTAGTCCCACCACGTAAAGAGCTTCTCGGGCTGCTCGAACTTGCGGAAGGCATCGGTCAGGCCGAGCTCGACGAGCTGCGCGAAGTGCGCGCGCTCTTCGGGCGAGACGAGATTCTGTCCTTCCCAGGCCTTCGGATCGTGCACATCGCGGTCTTCCGGCGCGATGTTGTAATCGCCCAGTAGCGCAAGCTGCGGGTGACGCGCCATATCCTCGCGCAGCCATTCACGCAGCGCATTCAGCCAGCGCATCTTGTAGGCGAACTTCTCGGAGCCGGGCGCCTGACCGTTCGGGAAATAGGCCGAGACGATGCGCACGCCGTCGATCGTCGCGGCGATCACCCGTTGCTGCAAGTCCTCGAAACCGGGGATATTGCGCACCACGCTGATTTCATCCACTTCGAAGCCCGCGTCCGCTCGCACCAGAATGCCGACGCCGTTGTACGTCTTCTGTCCCGCGAACCAGCTCTTGTAGCCGGCGGCTTCGAGCTCGGCGCGAGGGAATTTCTCGTCGGGCATCTTCAGTTCCTGAAGGCACAACACGTCGACGCCCGAGAGCGCGAGCCAGTCGATGACGTGTTGCTGGCGGACTTTGAGGGAGTTGACGTTCCAGGTGGCGATTTTCACGAGATTCAGAGACGCTTTGTCAGTAAGGCTTTGAGGAGGGCGGGCGCTTGGGCGCGGGTCTAGCTATTCACTTGGCTACCCCCCGGGCCTTGGTGGGCGATCGGGCGGGGGCGAGGGCGCCAGCCATTCTATCCGCGCTCACTTCGATTGGCACGACGAACGCCGACGGCACGCCTAATCTGAGCACATCGCAGGGCCAGCTTGCCTCGAGCACAGCAGCGATCGTCGGCGCAAAAAACGACGACATCCTCGAGGTCGTGAACGGCGTCGATCCCGACACATCGGCCGGCCGGTTCCAGGACGGGATCGGGCGCATCTACTTCATCGAGCGTCACCCGGCGCTGCCGACCACAGTCACGGCGACCTGCTTGGGTCTCCCGGGCACGTCAATTCCTGTGGGTGCCCGAGCGCGGGCCACGGATGCAGCGCTACGGGGCCGATCGAGGTATGCCCCTCACCAACCAGGGGGCGTACCTGTTGACAAGCCAACAGAACGGCATCAACGCAACGATCGCGACCAGGGCGTAGATCACTCCCCACTTGAGTGTGTCCTGGACATGCCAATCAGTGATCTGCGCATTGTTCAACTGTCCGATGACAACGTTGATAAGTATTAAAACGTTGCCTTGGAACATGAAAAGCGTGAGGCTGTTCTCGCCTAGCCGCTTCAATACTCGGACGCGCGACAGCGCTTGCGCCAGCGAGATGCAGGCAACAATGCCTGCGGCTGATCCGGCAGCATAGAGGTACAGGTGTCGCCCGTAGCCGAGTCCGAGCATGTCGCTTCGGCTATTGAACTGCACCACGACCCATACCGCGAAGAATAAGAGCGCTGCGATACAAAACGAAGTGCGTCTTCGCAAACTCTCGACAACGGGCGACAGCGGCCGGCATAGGTAGCCAGCAATCATGAAGCAAACAGCCATCAATGCTGTATCGGAACTCCAGGGCCACCTAGGCAGGTGCATTGACCTTGCGATTGAGCTGTATTCGTAGGCGACGATCGAAAGAAAAACGACTGCTACTGCTAATGCCCGGGTAGTCCTTAGTCTTGTGAGAAGCTTGAAATACGCGAAGGTCACGAACAGGCACGGCAGGAACCAGTACGGTTTGTCGATTTTCAGCGCCGGGGCAGACGAGTACAGAAAACCCCATATCGCCTGCGCAGTCGTCGTCGGGTCGTCGATGAGCGCCTTTTCGTAAGACGTGAAAATCGCAAGCTGTATGAGGCACAACAGCAAGTAGGGAATCAGCAATGACTTGGCCTTGTCAGCCATTGAAAGCGAATTTGCATTGGCGACGAGAAACCCTGAAAGAAAGAAGAACAACGGCATGTGGAACGCGTACACGAACGCTCGACTCTCGTAGGAGAGCGGGCTGTGCCCGAGAACCACAAAGAAAATGCCGATTCCCTTAGCCGCGTCGATCCAATCCACTCTGCGCTTTGCCACTGCTCCCCCTGTTTTAGAGCGCGCATTTTACCAGTGACAAACCAGCCGCCCGCGAGGCGGCAAGCAGGTGCAGACCGGTCACACCAAGCCACCTTCGGGTGGCTTTTTCTTTTGAGGTTACGACCGTCTTCCGGCCGTCCTGCGGCAGGCGATGCAGCCTCGGGCGACGACTAGTCGGCTGGTGCAGCAACGGCCGCATCGACCTTTCGCGTTGATGGCAGCAGAGCCCTCCACTCCTTGACCGCCCCAAACTCGATGTATCGATACGACAGCCAGGACACGAGATATACGAGACCGAGGTAGCCGAGAAACGTGGGCGCAGTGTAGGCCAGCTCGACCGTGCGCACGCATTTCGCAAGCAGTACACGAAGAGCAAGGCCGTGCTCGCGGCCGATGGTCTCGTCGATCTCGCCGAGCAACTTACGCAACTCGTCCTCGGATAGCATGACGCGTGATCTGACCGGCGGACGCGGGCCCATGATCGACTTCTGCGTGATGCCGACGCACGGATTGACGTCGATCATCCGCTTCCGTGAGGCGTGCGCAAACAGTTGCGTCGATGTCGTGAGGATGCGTTTGCAGACGGTCCACGATCGCTTGCTGCGTTCCAGCATGTGCATGATGTCAGCCGGCGTGACCTTGCGAACTTCCATCGAGCCGAGCTTCGGGCGAAGCACGTTTTCCAGATCCCACTTTCGGTAATAGATCGTCCCGTCAGCGAGAGGCGCTTTCAGCGTCTTGTCTTTGAAGTCATCGATCAGATCCGAGACGTTCCACGCGGCAATCGACCGGACCTTTTCGGCGCGCTTCCCAGCGGCTGGATCGTGCCCGGCATCTACTGCGGCGCGATGCGTGCGCGCGGCCTTTGTGTCGTGACGACAGCCTGTTTACGCGATTTTTACGCCCCGATTCCCACCTTTGTCGCGCCCTTTACGTCCATTTCCTTAATCTCGACCCTGTCCTGAACCACACAAGGGGAGAACACGACATGGACCTGCTTTACCTCGCCGGCATCGTCCTTTTTTGGGGACTATGCGTGGCGCTCGCGGGCGGCTGCGAGCGATTGCACCGCCGCGTGCCCGGAGGCCGCTCATGAACGCCTGGATGATGTGGCTCGCGGCAGCCTCGACGCTGCTGCTTCTCGTGTACCTCGTGTACGCGCTCCTGCGTGCGGAGGATCTCGAATGAACGCCAATACCTTCGTGCAGACGGCGATCTTCATCGTCGTACTCATCGCGCTCGCGATTCCGCTCGGGCGTTACATGGCGGGCGTGCTCGACGGCACGTCGATCGTCGTGCGCAGAATCGGCCGCCCGCTCGAATCGATGCTCTACCGCATCGCCGGCGTCGACCCCGATGCCGAGATGTCATGGAAGCATTACGCGCTTGCCGTGCTGCTCTTCAATGTCCTCGGCGCGCTCGTGTTGTACGCGTTGCTGCGCCTGCAAGGCATGCTGCCGCTCAATCCGCAATCCATGAGCGGCATGACGCCCGATGCCGCGTTCAACACCGCCGTCAGCTTCGTGACCAACACGAACTGGCAGGACTACGGCGGCGAAAGCACGCTCGGCTATCTCGCGCAGATGTTCGGCCTTACCGTGCAGAACTTCCTGTCGGCGGCGACGGGCATCGCGGTCGTCGTCGCGCTGATTCGCGGCTTCAAGCGGCACTCGGCGCAGACCATCGGCAACTTCTGGGTGGATCTCACGCGCACGACGCTGTACATCCTCGCGCCGCTCGCCGTCGTCTTCGCGCTCGTCTTCGTGAGCCAGGGCGCGATCCAGAACTTCAAGGCGTCTCAGGACGTGCCGACGCTTCAGGTCACGCGTTATCAGATGCAATCGACTGACGCGCAGGGCAAGTCCGTCACGCAAACGCTCACGGCCGACAAGCAGACGTTGCCGATGGGCCCGGTCGCGTCGCAGGAAGCGATCAAGATGCTCGGCACCAACGGCGGCGGCTTCTTCAACGCCAACTCCGCGCATCCGTACGAGAACCCGACGCCATTCTCGAACTTCATGCAGATGCTCGCGATGCTGATCATCCCGGCGGCGCTGTGCGTCGTGTTCGGCCGCACGGTCGGCGACGGCCGGCAAGGCTATGCCGTGCTCGCCGCGATGACCATCGCGTTCGCGGCCGCGTGCGTCGGCGAGATTTCGGCGGAGCAGGCGGGCAATCCGCTCTACGCGTCGTTGCACGTCGATACGCGCGCCTTCGCATCGCAGGCGGGCGGCAACATGGAAGGCAAGGAAACGCGCTTCGGCATTGCGCAATCGGGCATCTTCACGGTCGCGACCACGGCGGCGTCGTGCGGCGCGGTTGCGAACATGCACGATTCACTGACGCCATTGGGCGGCCTCGTGCCGATGCTGCTGATCCAGCTCGGCGAAGTGATCTTCGGCGGCGTCGGCTCTGGGCTCTACGGCATGCTTGTCTTCGCGCTGCTCGCGGTTTTCGTCGCGGGGCTGATGATCGGACGCACGCCGGAATACGTCGGCAAGAAGATCGAGTCGTTCGAGATGAAGATGGTGTCGATCGCGATCCTGCTCACACCGCTGATCGTGCTCGTGGGCACGTCGATCGCCGTGCTCACGGCGTCGGGCACCGCGGGTATCGCGAATCCCGGCGCGCATGGCTTCTCCGAAATCCTCTATGCGTTCAGCTCCGCCGCCAACAACAACGGCAGCGCGTTCGCGGGCCTTTCGGTGAACACGCCGTTCTATAACTCGATGCTCGCCATCGCGATGTGGTTCGGCCGCTTCGGCTCGATCGTGCCCGTGCTCGCCATCGCGGGCTCGCTCGCGGCGAAGAAACGTCTTGCCGTGACCGCCGGCACGCTGCCGACGCACGGTCCGCTCTTCGTGGTGCTGCTGCTCGGCACGCTGCTGCTCGTCGGCGCGCTCACGTATGTGCCGGCGCTCGCGCTCGGTCCCATCGTCGAGCATCTCACCATGATCACAGGCCACTGAATTCGGGAACAGCATGACTCAATCCAATCAACCTCCGCTGCATCGCCCGGAGAATCTCGGGCAGGCACGCACGGCGGCGCGCTCGATGTTCGACCCGGCGCTCGTGAAGCCCGCGATCGTCGATGCGTTCAGGAAGCTCGGGCCGCGCACGCAATTGCGCAATCCGGTGATGTTCTGCGTCTACGTCGGCAGCATCCTGACGACGGTCCTCTTCATTGCCGCGCTCGCCGGCCAGGCCGAAGCGCCTGCCGGTTTCATTCTCGCGATCGCACTGTGGCTCTGGTTCACCGTGCTCTTCGCGAACTTCGCCGAAGCGCTCGCGGAAGGGCGCTCGAAGGCGCAGGCCGCGTCGTTGCGCAGCGCGAAGCACAACGTGATGGCGAAGAAGCTCAACGAGCCGCATCCGAAGTCGCCGATCCGCATCACGACGTCGACCGATCTGCGTAAAGGCGATGTCGTCCTCGTCGAAGCGGGCGATGTGATTCCCGCCGATGGCGAAGTGATCGAAGGCGTCGCATCCGTCGACGAATCGGCGATCACGGGCGAATCGGCGCCGGTGATCCGCGAGTCGGGCGGCGACTTCTCGTCGGTGACGGGGGGCACGCGCGTGCTCTCGGACTGGATCGTCGTGCGTGTGTCGGTGAATCCGGGCGAGGCGTTTCTGGATCGCATGATCGCGATGGTGGAGGGCGCCAAGCGTCAGAAGACGCCGAACGAAATCGCGCTGACGATCCTGCTCGTCGCGTTGACGCTCGTGCTGCTCTTCGCCACGGCCACGCTGCTGCCGTTCTCGCTGTTCTCCGTGGAAGCGGCGAAGCAGGGCCACGTCGTGACGATCACCGCGCTCGTCGCGCTGCTCGTGTGTCTGATTCCGACGACGATCGGCGGGCTGCTTTCGGCGATCGGCGTCGCGGGCATGAGCCGCATGATGCAGGCGAACGTGATCGCCACGTCGGGCCGCGCGGTCGAGGCGGCGGGCGACGTCGACGTGCTGTTGCTCGACAAGACCGGCACGATCACGCTCGGCAATCGCCAGGCATCGACGTTCGTCGCGGCGCCAGGCATCGCCGAGCGCGATCTCGCCGATGCGGCGCAACTCGCATCGCTCGCCGATGAAACGCCGGAAGGCCGCAGCATCGTCGTGCTGGCGAAGCAGCGCTTCAATATCCGCGAGCGCGACATGGCGACACTGCACGCGACGTTCCTCGCGTTCACGGCGCAGACGCGCATGAGCGGCGTCGATCTTCAGAATCGCGAGATCCGCAAGGGCGCGGCCGATGCGGTGAAGAAGTACGTCGAAGAGCACGGCGGGCGCTTTGCGCAGGACGTGCAGAACGCCGTCGACGAGATCGCGCGTCGCGGCAGCACGCCGCTCGTGGTCGCCGAGCGCGTGAACGATACGACGCGTGCGCTCGGCGTGATCGAGTTGAAGGACATCGTGAAGGGCGGGATTCGCGAGCGGTTCGCGGAGCTGCGCAAGATGGGCATCAAGACGGTGATGGTGACGGGCGACAACCGCCTGACGGCCGCGGCGATCGCGGCGGAAGCGGGCGTCGACGACTTCCTGGCCGAGGCGACGCCCGAGGCCAAGCTCACGACGATCCGCGAACATCAGGCGCAGGGGCGGCTCGTCGCGATGACCGGCGACGGCACCAACGACGCGCCCGCGCTCGCGCAGGCCGACGTCGCGGTGGCGATGAACACCGGCACGCAGGCCGCGAAGGAAGCGGGCAACATGGTCGACCTCGATTCGAATCCGACGAAGCTGATCGAGATCGTCGAGATCGGTAAGCAGATGCTGATGACGCGCGGCTCGCTGACGACGTTTTCCATCGCGAATGATGTCGCCAAGTACTTCGCGATCATCCCGGCCGCGTTCGCGACGACGTATCCGCAGTTGCGCGTGCTGGATGTCATGCATCTGGCTTCGCCTGCGTCGGCGATCTTGTCGGCGGTGATCTTCAACGCGCTGATCATCGTGTTTCTGATTCCGCTGGCGCTCAAGGGCGTGAAGTATCGCGCGCTCGGTGCGGCTTCGTTGTTGCGACGGAACCTGCTGATCTACGGCCTAGGCGGAATTCTGTTGCCGTTTCCGTTCATCAAGCTGATCGATATGACGATCGCCGCGCTGGGCTGGAGTTGACCGCATCTTTTATCGAGGCATGTACATCATGAAGAGCTTTTTGCGTCCCATGCTGGTGTTGTTCGTCGCGTTGAGCGTCGTGACGGGCGTGGTGTATCCGGCGGTCGTGACCGCGATCGGACAGGCGGCGTTTTCGCATCAGGCCAATGGCAGTCTGATCGAGCGCGATGGCAAGGTGATCGGCTCGGCGATCATCGGACAGCAGTTCGATGCGCCTGGGTATTTCTGGGGCCGTTTGTCGGCGACGACGCCGAATCCGTATAACGCCGGGAATTCCGGCGGCTCGAATCTCGGGCCGACGAATCCCGCGCTCGCCGATGAGGTCAAGGCGCGGATCGCCGCGTTGCATGAGCTCGATCCGGGCAATCGGGCTGCCGTGCCTGTCGATCTCGTGACTTCGTCGGGGAGCGGGCTCGATCCGGATATCAGTCCTGCTGCCGCGGCTTATCAGGTTCCTCGCGTTGCGAAGGAGCGCGGGATGTCGGTGGCGGAGGTCGAGGCGATTGTCGCTCGGGCCACGAGCGGGCGGCAGTTTGGTTTGCTCGGAGAGCCCAGGGTGAATGTGCTTAAATTGAATCTTGATTTGGATGAGAAGCACGTGGGGCGGTAGGGGTTTTTTTTTGCCGGATCCCGTTTTGTTTTTGGTTTATTAGCACTGCCCCTGTGCGGGGCGGCAGTCACTTTCTTTGCTGCTGCAAAGAAAGTAACCAAAGAAAGCAGCTTGTTAGGCCCGCGGTCACACGCAGTTTGGCCATGCTTGCCAGGCGATCGTGGGCTGCCTAAGTGTCGCCCTCACAAGACTAATCGGGCTTGGATCGCACACGGTCTGACAAGCTAGTTGTTCAAGCGCGCTGGTTCAGCACAAAATGGCGCCGGCACAGCGCTACGCGCTGCCGCAGGGTATGCAAGGGACAACATCGGTCTGACTTGCAGTGAGATGGAGGCGTTAGTAAAGAAGGTTCGGCAAACCCGATTGACCGGTCGGCCGCGAAGCGGGCTGGAGCCATTTGGCGCTGAGCCAGTGAGTGAAGCGGTGCGAGGCGACAGACCGTGCGCGAGCCAAGCCCGGTTGGGCCTATGAGGGAGACACTTAGGCAGCCCACGATGGGCTGGCAAGCATGGCCAAACTGCGTGTGACCGCGGGCGTCTCGAGCTGCTTTCTTTGGTTACTTTCTTTGCAGCAGCAAAGAAAGTGACTGCCGCCCCGCACAGGGGCAGAGCCAATCGACCGACACGAACACAGGATTCCATAGAAGCCCGAGCAAACCGAAGCAAACCAAAGCAAAGCGAAGCAAAAAACCAGAACCATGCCCCGCCCAACCCCCGACGAACTCCTCGACAAACTCCACCGCGACGAAGAAAAACGCCAGCGCGGAAGGCTGAAGATCTTCTTCGGCGCCTCAGCCGGCGTAGGCAAAACCTTCGCGATGCTCCAGGCCGCGCGCCGCCGCCGCGACGAGAACGTGGAAGTCGTCGTCGGCGTGGTCGAAACGCATGGCCGCAAGGAAACCCTCGCCCTGCTCGAAGGGCTCGAAACATTCCCGCCTGCGCGCATCGAGTACCGCGGCCGTCTGCTCGCCGAATTCGACCTCGACGCAGCCCTGGCAAGAAAGCCCCAACTCATCCTCGTCGACGAACTCGCACATTCGAACGTGCAAGGCTCGCGCCACATGAAGCGCTGGCAGGACGTGCAGGAACTGCTCGACGCGGGCATCGACGTCTACACGACCGTCAACGTCCAGCACCTCGAAAGCCTGAACGACATCGTGGGCCGCATCACCGGCATTCGCGTCTGGGAGACCGTGCCCGACCGCATCTTCGATCTCGCCGATGAAGTCACGCTCGTCGATCTTCCGCCCGAAGAACTGCTCGACCGTCTGCGCGAAGGCAAGGTCTATCTGCCGCAGCAAGCCGAGCACGCGGTGCGCAACTTCTTTCGCAAAGGCAACCTGATCGCGCTGCGCGAGCTCGCGTTGCGCCGCACGGCGGACCGCGTCGATGCGCAGATGCGCGAATATCGCGCCGATCAGTCGATCGAACGCATCTGGCGCGCGCGCGAGCGGCTCATCGCGTGCGTCGGGCCGGGACCGGAAAGCGCGACGCTCGTGCGCGCGGCGGCGCGGCTCGCCGCTGCGCTCAAGGCCGACTGGCTCGCCGTCTACGTCGAAACGCCGAAGCTGCAACGCCTGTCCGACGACATCCGCCGCCGCACGCTCGATGCGCTCAAGCTCGCCTCCGAACTCGGCGCGGAAACGGTGACGCTCGACGGCGCCGATGCCGCCGCGACGCTCATCGACTATGCGCACATGCGCAACGTGTCGAAGCTCGTCGCGGGCGCATCGGCGAGTGAAGGATGGCGGCGCGTGTTCGCGCGGCCGGTCAGCGAGCGCATCATCCGGCAGGGCTCGGATATCGACGTGACGCTCGTTTCGACCGGCGCCCGCGACGAGCGACGCCGCACGCTCGCGCAGGCGTTCGGCATCTGGCGCGACGGCGCGCACTCGCCGCCGCGCGCCTATGTCGTCGCGCTCGCGATCGGCGGCGCCATCACGCTCGTCGCCGACATGCTGGCCGCGCATCGGTTCGCGCTCACGAATCTCGTGATGCTGTACCTGCTCGGCGTGATCTTCGCAGCGGTGCGCCTCGGGCGCGGGCCGGGCGTGATGCTGTCGTTCCTTTCCGTCGCCGCGTTCGATTTTTTCTTCGTGCCGCCCGAGCTGTCTTTCTCCGTGACGGACACGCAGTATCTGCTGACCTTCATCGTGATGCTGCTGACCTCGCTCACGATCAGCCATCTGACGTCGAGCCTGCGGCGCGAGGCGCGCATCGCGTCGCAGCGCGAACGCCGCACCGGCGCAATGTACGCGATGACCAGGGAACTCGGCGCCGCATTGATGACCGAGCAGATCATCGAAATCGGCACGCGTCACGTCGCGGAGGTGTTTCAGTCGAAGGTCGCGATGCTGTTGCCCGACGCCGCCGAAAAAGTGCGGCAGAAAGTGGGCGAGCCGAATCCGGATGTAACGCTCGACGCCGCGCGTCTCGATCTCGACATCGCGCAATGGGTCTACGACCAGCAGAAGCCCGCGGGCCGCGGCACCGAAACCTTGCCCGCGAGTCAGGCGCTCTATCTGCCGCTGAAAGCGCCGATGCGCACGCGCGGCGTGCTCGCGCTTGCGACCGAGCGCGAGGCCGAACTCGCGGTGCCCGAGCAGCGCCGCATGATCGAGACGTTCGCGTCGCAGATCGCGCTCGCGCTGGAGCGTGTGCATTACGTCGAGATCGCGCAGGACGCGCTCGTCAACATGGAATCGGAGCGCTTGCGCAACTCGCTCCTGTCCGCGATCTCGCACGATCTGCGCACGCCGCTCACCTCGATCGTCGGCTTCGCTTCGGTGCTGGAGGAACGGGCGCGCGAAGCCGGAGGCGGCGCGGATGAGGCGCAGGAACTCGTGCACGCGATCCACGAGGAAGCGCTGCGCATGAGCGGGCTCGTGACGAATCTGCTCGACATGGCGCGCCTGCAAGCGGGCGCGATTCGCCTGAACCGCCAATGGTCGATGCTCGAGGAGACCGTGGGCGCGGCGCTCGCGACCTCGCGCCGCGTGCTCGCAAGACGCGCCGTGCAAGTGCGCGTGCCCGCCGATCTGCCGCTTCTGCAGCTCGACGCGGTGCTGATGGAGCGTCTCTTCGCGAATCTGCTGGAAAACGCCGCGAAGTACACGCCGCCGGGGACACCGATACACATCAGCGCCGCGCTGGAGCACGACGGCGATGCGCGCTTCGTGCGGGTGTGCATCGACGATGAAGGCCCGGGGGTGCCGTCCGGCATGCAGACCCGTCTCTTCGACAAGTTCACGCGCGGCGAGAAGGAATCGGCGCAGCCGGGCATCGGGCTCGGTCTCGCGATCTGCCGCGCGATCGTCGAGGCGCATGGCGGGCAGATCGGGGCGGGAAATCGTGAGGACGCGAACGGACGCATACAGGGCGCGCGCTTCTGGTTCACGCTGCCGGCCGACGATGCGCCGCCGGAAGACGTGCCGCCCGATGAAGATATCGAATCGAAGGCGGCGACGCCGGGAGCGGGCGATGCCTGATGCGGCCGTATCGGTCGTCGTCATCGAGGACGATCCGCAGATTCGCCGCTTCGTGCGCGCGACGCTGCATGCGCACGGCATGACGGCGATCGAAGCCGATACGGCCGCGGCCGGCCTGCGCGAAGCCGCGACGCGCAAGCCCGATCTGATCGTGATCGATCTCGGCTTGCCGGACGCGGACGGCATCGACGTGATCCGCGAGCTGCGCGGCTGGACGCGCACGCCGGTGATCGTGCTCTCGGCGCGCACGAGCGAGCAAACGAAAGTCGCCGCGCTCGATGCGGGCGCCGACGACTATCTGACCAAGCCCTTCGGCGTGCCCGAACTGCTCGCGCGCATGCGTGCGCAGTTGCGGCGCAACGCGCAGGCGCAGGACGAGACGCCGATGATTCGCTTCGGCGATATCGCCGTCGATCTGGGCAAGCGGCTCGTGACGCGGGAAGGGCAGCCGGTGCGCCTCACGCCGATCGAATACAGGCTCCTGACTGTGCTGATGCGTCACGCGGGCTGCGTGCTCACGCATCGGCAGTTGTTGCGCGAAGTGTGGGGACCGGAACACGTCGGGAACGCGCATTACCTGCGCGTCTACATGGGGCATTTGCGGCAGAAGCTCGAGCGCGACCCCGCGCAGCCCGTGCATATCGTGACGGAGACGGGCGTCGGATATCGGCTCGCGGGCATCGGATAGCGCGGCGAATTATGATGTCGTCTCAACGCAAACCTGCCGACAGTCGATGAGCCAACCGACCCTGAACGGGCAACGCGTGCAGCTTCGCCCGCTGCAACGCGATGACCGTGCCGCCTTGCTCGATGCCGCCGCCGATGGCGAGCTCTGGAATCTGAACGTGACGGTCGTGCCGAATGAGGACACGATCGACCGCTACCTCGACACCGCGCTCGCGGGTCGCGATGCCGGCACGGTGATGCCCTTCGTAATCGTGCAGGCCGATGGCGGGCGCGTCCTCGGGAGCACGCGTTACTGGAAGATCGATCGCGCGAACCGCAAGCTCGAAATCGGCCATACGTGGCTCGCGGCATCGACGCAGCGCACCGGCATCAACACGGAAGCGAAATATCTGCTGCTCGCGCACGCGTTCGAAGCGATGAACTGCGTGCGCGTGCAATTCTCCACCGACGAGCTCAACGAGACATCGCGGGCGGCGATACTCGGCATTGGCGCGAAACAGGAAGGCATCGTGCGGCACGAGCGCATCATGCCCGATGGCCGCAAGCGCAACTCGGTGCGCTTTTCGATCATCGACGACGAATGGCCCGGCGTCAAAGCGATGCTTCTCGCGAAGCTCAGGCGTCGAGCGTAGCGGTCGCCTTCAATGTCTTCACGCGCGCTTTCATGAACGCGACGAAGCCGTGCGTGACGGTATCGTCGCGTTCGGCCTGCCATGCAAGGCCGACGCGCCATCGCGCGGCCTGATCGCGCAAGGTCAGCACGCGTGCATCGCGCAGCAGGTATCGCGCACGCGATGGCAGGAACGCGGCGCCCACGCCGCCCGCCACGGATGCGAGGACGGATTGAATGTCGTCCGCTTCCTGAATCACGCGCGGCACGAAGCCGTGCCCGGCGCGCCAGCGATCGATCTGCGCGGCGAGACCCGGCCCGCGCGTTCGCGATAGCGCGATGAATCCCGGCTCGTTCAGTTCGTTCAGGTCCATGGGCAGACGTTTGTAGCGCGTGTGCTCGGGCACGGCGAGCGCGAGCGTTTCATCGAGTACGGTGAAGCCCGAAAGCCCGGCGTTAGCGGGCATGCGCATGAATCCCACATCGAGCTTGTTCGCGAGGATGCGGCGCGTCTGCTCGTGGGACGAAAGATCGTGCAGCGTGATGCTCACGCCCGGATTGAGCGCGCCGAACTCCGCGATCAGCTTCGGCACATGCGTAAGCGTCGACAGGCACAAGCCGACGCGCAGAAACCCGCGCGCACCGCTCGCGGCTTCGCGTGCGCGCACGAGCACGGCGTCGGCATCGCGCACCAGCGCTTGCGCATCGGCGATGAAGCCGGCGCCGAACGCCGTCAGATCCGCGCCGTGGCGCCCGCGTTCGAACAGACGCGCGCCGAGGCTCGCTTCGAGCGCGGCGACCTGCTTGCTGAGCGCGGGCTGGCTGAGGTGCAGGGCTTCGGCAGCGCGGCCGAAATGGCGCAGTTCGGCGATGGTGAGGAAGGCGCGCAGGAGTTTCAGTTCCATCGGATATTCGATTCCTTCTGGCGATCGAATCGATCGAAACATTCATTTTACTTATCGATGTGCGAGCGGTTCAATGAGGCCATCTACTCGATTGTTCCGGAGCCTCGCTTGGATGCCACTTCGTTTCGCATCGCCGTGACTGCGCTCGATTCACAGCATGGCGATGCCGCGCGCCATCGTGCGCTGATCGCCGACGCCGCATTTCAGAAGGTACAGCTGGTGGTGTTCCCGCAATTGAGCATCGGCGTACCGGACGACGCATCGCGTGCCGAATCGTTCGATGGCCCTTCGATCCGCGCGATCGCCGCCGCCGTCGACGATACCGGCGTCGCGGCGGGCGTCGGCTGGATCGAGCGCACCGAAGACGGGCGCCTTTACGACAGCTATGCGATGCTCTTTCCGGGCGGCGCGCACGTGCGCCATCGCAAGCTGCATGCGTCGCATCGCGGGTTGCATAGCGGTGAGCGCTTCACCGTGTTCGATGCGCCCTTCTGCGCACGCATCGGCATTCTGATCGGCGATGACAACGACGTCGTCGAAAACGTGCGAATGACCGCGCTCCTTGGCGCGACGCTTCTCATCGCACCGATGCGCGGCGATCGAACGCATCGCGGGATGCTCGCCGCGCGCGCCGCCGACAACGGCATGTTCATCGCGTGCAGCCACACGTCGGGCGACGAGGCGCTGATCGCCGGCCCGGACGGCCGCGTGCTCGCTCGTCGTGCGTCGGGCAATGACCATCTCGTCGTCGCGGACGTGCGGCCATCGTTGGCCGAGGCGAGTGCAGGGCGCAAGGCGCTGGCCGCGCGCCGTCCTGATCTTTATGAACCGCTCGCGCGCCAGGGCAACGCCTATCCGCTCGCGATCGAACCGGAACGCGCCATGCCGCGCGGTTCGCTGTCGCTCAGTTTCGCTGTGGTCGGACGCCATCGCGTGATGCGCTGAATCGAACGCGCACGGCTTTTCTGTCCCGATACAATCGGACGAACACATCGGACGAACGGCCTGACGGAGGTTTCGCACATGGATTTGATCATTCGCCGCGCATCGCTCGCGAACTCGCGCGGGCTTAACGATATCGGCATGGAAGCGGGGCGTATTGCCGCGATCGAGCCGCATCTGGCGGCCACCGCGCGAGAGGAAATCGATGCGAACGGCTCGCTCGTCACCGCGCCTTTCGTCGATGCGCACTTCCACATGGACGCGACGCTTTCCTATGGATTGCCGCGCGTGAATGCGTCGGGCACCCTGCTCGAAGGCATTGCGCTGTGGGGCGAGCTGAAGCCCGAGCTCACGCAGGAAGCGCTCGTCGAGCGCGCGTTGCAGTACTGCGACTGGGCCGTGGCGCGCGGGCTGCTCGCGATCCGTTCTCACGTCGATGTCTGCGATCCGCGCCTCCTGGCCGTGGAAGCGCTCGTCGAAGTCAAGCGTCGCGTGAAACCGTATCTCGATCTGCAACTCGTCGCGTTTCCGCAAGACGGCGTATTGCGCAGCGCGGGCGCGTTCGACAACCTGAAGCGCGCGATCGCGATGGGCGTCGATGTCGTCGGCGGCATTCCGCACTTCGAGCGCACGATGGCCGACGGCGCGGCATCGGTGAAGCTCCTGTGCGAATACGCGGCGGAGCAGGGCTTGCGCGTCGACATGCACTGCGACGAATCCGACGATCCGATGTCGCGCCACATCGAAACGCTGGCGGCGCAAACGCATCGGCTCGGACTGCACGGCCGCGTGACCGGCTCGCATCTCACGTCGATGCATTCGATGGACAACTACTACGTCAGCAAGCTCATTCCGTTGATGCGCGAGGCGGGCGTCGCGGCGATCGCAAATCCGCTCATCAACATCACGCTGCAAGGGCGCTCGGATACGTATCCGAAGCGACGGGGCATGACGCGCGTGCCCGAACTGATGGCGGGCGGCATCACGGTCGCGTTCGGCCATGACTGCGTGATGGACCCGTGGTACAGCCTCGGCTCCGGCGACATGCTCGAAGTCGCGCACATGGGTCTGCACGTCGCGCAGATGACCGGCGTCGATGCGATGCGCGCCTGCTTCGATGCGGTGACGAAGCATCCCGCGCGCATTCTCGGGCTGGAAGGTTACGGCATCGAAACCGGATGCAACGCGGATTGCGTCGTGCTCGACGCGCGCGATCCTATCGAAGCGATACGCCTGCGGGCGGCGCGCACGGCCGTCGTGCGACGAGGCAAGGTGATCAGCCGAAGCCCTGCCGTTCGCGCGTCGCTGGCGCTGGAAGGGCGGCCATCGGAGATCGATTTCAGGATCGACAGGCGATAAAAAACCCCGGTCCCTGGATTGAACTGCACCCCAAAAGTTGGACAACCGTCCAACGACTTGGGGTGTTTTTTATGAGCAAGCACAGCGCGCAATTTA
>NZ_JALQDH010000014.1:0-23363 GCF_023631365.1 Caballeronia sp. INML2
GGCTGAGTCCTGTAATGTACAGAACTCAGCCCTCACGGCCTTAGCCCAAACCTGTCCAACTTTGCGGGGTCAGTTCAGATTGGGCCGGGGTTTTCTCGCCAGCTCGAGATCAGTGCGCCGCTTGCCCCGACATGCCGTTATGTCGCAGCAATGCGTCGATGTCCGGCTCGCGTCCGCGAAACGCCTTGAACGAATCCATCGCCGGGCGGCTGCCGCCGACTTCGAGAATCTCGCGGCGGTAGCGCGTGCCCGTCGTCACGTCGAGCACCGAGCCGTTGCTGGCCTTCGCGGCTTCTTCGAACGCCGCGTACGCGTCCGCCGACAGCACTTCAGCCCACTTGTAGCTGTAGTAACCCGCCGCGTAGCCGCCCGCGAAGATATGGCTGAACGTGTTCGGCCAGCGCGAGAACGGCGCCTGCGGAATCACATGGAACTTCTCGTTGATCGCGCGCGCGAGGTCGTTCACGTTCTGCGTCGCGTTGGCCGGATCGTAGGACGTGTGCAACACCATGTCGAACATCGAGAAGACGATCTGGCGCATCGTGCCGAGACCGCTCTGGAAGTTTTTCGCGGCGAGCATCTTGTCGAACAGCTCGCGCGGCAGCGGCGCGCCGGTCTCGACATGCGCGGACATGTCGGTCAAGACGTCCCACTCCCAGCAGAAGTTTTCCATGAACTGCGACGGCAGTTCGACCGCATCCCACTCGACGCCATTGATGCCCGACACGCCCAGTTCGTCGATCCGCGTCAACATGTGATGCAGGCCGTGGCCGAACTCATGGAACAGCGTGATGACTTCATCATGCGTGAAGCAGGCGGGCTTGCCGCCCACCGGCGCCGAGAAATTGCACGTGAGATAGGCGACCGGCGTCTGCACGCCGCCCTGCGTGCGCTTGTGGCGCGAGCGGGCGTCGTCCATCCATGCGCCGCCGCGCTTGCCTTCGCGCGCGTAGAGATCGAGATAGAACTGCGCGACGAGCGTGCCGTCCTTGTTCTCGACGCGGAAGAAGCGCACGTCGGGGTTCCACACGGCGGCTTCGTCGCGGCGGATCGACACGTTGAAGAGCGTTTCGGTGACCTTGAAGAGGCCCTTCAGCACGGCTTCCTGCGGGAAGTATTGCTTCACTTCGTTCTCGGAGAACGAGTAGCGCTTCTGACGCAGCTTCTCGGCCGCATACGCGATATCCCACGGCTGCAGTTCGGGCATGCCGAGCTCGGTCGCGGCGAACGCGCGCAGTTCCATCCAGTCCTTTTCGGCGTAAGGACGCGCACGCGTGGCGAGGTCCTCGAGGAACGCGATCACTTGCGCGGGCGATTCGGCCATCTTCGGCGCGAGCGACACTTCCGCGAAATTCTGATAGCCGAGCGTCTTCGCTTCCTCCTCGCGCAGCTTCAGATGCTCGACGATATTCGCGGTGTTGTCCCATTCAGGCTTGCCGTGGCCGTAGGTGCCGCCCAGCTCCGACGCACGGGTGGCATACGCGCGATACATCGCCTCGCGCATCGGCCGATGATCGGCATATTGCAGCACCGGGAAATACGACGGGAAATGCAGTGTGAACTTCCATCCTTCCTTGCCGTCGCGTTGAGCGGCTTCGCGGGCCGCTTCGATCACGTCATCCGGCAGGCCGGCGAGATCGCTTTTTTGCGTGACGACGTACGCGTAGGCGTTGGTCGAATCGAGCACGTGATCGGAGAATGCCTTGGAAAGCGCGGCTTGCTCCTCCTGCAATTGCGCGAAACGCGGCTTGCGGTCCTCGGGCAATTCGGCGCCCGACAGACGGAAATCCCGCAGCGAATTCTCCAGGATCTTCTTGCGCTCGGCCGATAAACCGGCGAATTCCGGTCCGGCGGCAATCGCCTTGTACTTCTCGTAGAGCGCGAGGTTCTGACCGACGCTTGCCGAAAATTCGGTGACGCGCGGCAGGTTTTCAGCGTGCGCGGCGCGCAGTTCTGGCGTATCGGCAACCGCGTTCAGATGGCCGATTACGCCCCAAGCGCGGGACAATTTTTCCGATTCCTGCTCGACCGCCTCGACGACATCTTTCCAGGTCGCCGGCGTGTCCGGCGCGCTCGCACGGTCGACGGCGGCCTTTGCATCGGCGAGCAGCACGTCGAGCGCCGGCGTGACGTGCGCAGGCTGAATTTCGCCGAAACGCGGAAGATCGGAAAAATCGAGCAGCGGATTGGCCGCTGCCAGGGTGGACGTGGTGTCGCTCATGACTCTCCCGTTCTGATGTTGGGTAAAGCGCGGGCGGGGAGTGTCGCACCCGTCCGCGCCGGCTCTCTGAGAGATTATTAGGGCGTGCGAGGCAAATTCCAATCGATTGTTTTTAAGGGGCCGATTAATGCGGCCCCGCGCCGATTTTCACGCTTGCGCCGCGCGCTCGGCCGCTTCGATCGTGTTGACGAGCAACATCGTGATGGTCATCGGGCCGACGCCGCCCGGGACCGGCGTGATATGGCCGGCGACTTCCCTGACGCCCGCGAAATCGACGTCGCCGCACAGCTTGCCTTCGTCGTCGCGATTCATGCCGACGTCGATCACGGTGGCGCCCGGCTTCACCATGTCGGCGGTCAGGATGTTGCGGCGGCCGACCGCGGCGACGATCACATCGGCATCGCGCGTATGCTTCGCGAGGTCGCGCGTCTTGCTGTGACAGATGGTGACGGTCGCGCCGGCTTCGAGCAGCAGAAGCGCCATCGGCTTGCCGACGATGTTCGAGCGGCCGATCACCACCGCGTTCGCGCCTTTCAGGTCGATGTCGTGCGCCTGGAACATCTTCATCACGCCGTAGGGCGTGCACGGGCGAAAGAGCGGCTTGCCGGTCATGAGCGCGCCCGCATTGGCGACGTGAAAGCCGTCGACGTCCTTCTCGGGCGCGATGGCCTCGATGACCTTGTGGCTATCGATGTGCGCGGGCAGGGGCAGTTGCACAAGAATGCCGTGGATGGAAGGATCGGCGTTGAGCTTTGCGACGTGCGCGAGGAGTTCGTTTTCGGCGAGCGTCGCGGGGAAGCGGTCCATCACCGAGTGCAGGCCGTTGTCGTGGCACGCCTTCACCTTGTTGCGCACGTAGACCTCGCTCGCGGGATTGTCGCCGACGAGCACCACGGCCAGGCCCGGCTTGTGTCCACGGGCGGTGAGGGCGGCGGCGCGCTGGGCGACATCGGCGCGAAGGGTCTTGGAAAGGGCGTTGCCGTCGATGAGTTGGGCAGTCATGGCGAATCGGATCGAGGATGGGCGAGGGCGCGCGAGGGCGTTAAGCCGTCGCCGCGCCCGCTGCTTCGTGCGGCAGCGGTGCGCGGCGCTCGCGCATGGTGCTGGGCGCGTTTTTCGGCAAATGCGCCCCTGGGAAGGGCGAAATTATACCGCCGGGCGCTATTGCACGTTTTGGCCCGCCATGCCCGCCACTTCGCCGGGCCTTAAGGCGTAACCGCCTTCCAGGACGAATCCGGATTGAACGACTTGATCGCCGCGGCCGCGCGTGCGGACGCCGGGCCGAGGTCTTTTTCGAAGATCTGCCCGTCCTGGTTGACGATGAAAGTCATCACACCGGTCTGGCCGTAGCGCGCCGGCGTCGCGATCAAGCCGAAGCCTTGCGTCAGCTTGCCGTCCTGCAGATAGCTCTTCGCGCCGCCCTGCGCGTTCGCGCCCTGCGAAGTCAGGATGCGGTAGTGATAGCCGTAATAGCCGTCGGCTGCGCTCGGCTTGTTCGGCATCGTGGCAGCGAGCGGGCCGAGCGGGCTGTCCGGCTCGCCCGGCGCGGTGTCCCAGTAGAGGCCGTCGTGTTTGCCGGGCGTGCTGACGAAACGGTCGGCGTAGCGGTCGGCCGTCTTGTGATAGTCGTTCTGCGCGGCGACATACGCGAGCGCGACCTGCATCGCCGAACGCTCGTTGCGGCCGATACGCCGCGTGAGCAGTTCGTCGCGCGCGGCGGGCATGTCGAAGCGCCAGCCTTTCGCGACTTTCACGAGCGGAATCGGCAGCGTCCAGCCGCTCGTGCCCGCTTCGATGTGCGCAGCCGGATGGCCTTTGAGCGGTTGAGCATCCTCGACGATGCGATGCTGCTGCGCCCACGCGCCCAGGTACGCATAGATGTCCTCTTCGCCGACACTGCCGGCGGGCACGTAATGCCTGTGGTCCTTGCCGAGGACTTTGGCGAGCGCGGTGTCGTCGTTGGTCGCGATGGCGTCGGTGAGCGCCTGCGCGGCCGCTTCGGCGGTCGGATAGACGGTCTGCGCGTACGCGAGCGATGCGCCGAGCGCGAGCGATGCGGCGACGAGGGCGCGCAGGAATGGCTTCTTCGTTGAGGCGAATGCTTGGGTAGGGGTCATCTCAGGCTCCTGAAAGTGGCGTTCGCCGCGTATGCGGCGTTTGAGCGATCAGTCGAATCGATCATCAACGGCGATGAAAGCCTCCGCCGCCGCCTCGCTGGAACCCGCCGCCGCCGTGCATTCCGCCGCCGCCCCCGAATCCACCGCCCTGACGTTGCGCGCCCCCCGCGCCGCCGAATCCACCCCCCGCACCGCCCCCCGCACCGCCGCCCGCCTGACGCTCGATACCACCGCCGCCGCCGACGCGGTTATGCGACTGATTGGCGAACGACTCCCGGCTCGCCTGTCCGCGCTGGATGTCCTGGCGCGCACCGTTGCCGTCGCCCGCACCGCGCAGCGCGTTATCGCGGTTCACGTTCTGCGAGCGCTGGCGCAGGTCGCTGGTGTCGCGCGCGTTCACACCGCCGCCCTGGCGAATGCTCTGCACGCGCTGGCTCGCCGGCTCGTTGAGGTTTTGCCCGGTGCGCTGCTGCAGCGTCTGCGCCGCCTGCGCGCGCGCATTCTCGCGACCCCGAAACTGGTTGGCGTTCGCGCCGAGATTCGCGTTGTTCAACGTGTTCTGCCGGTTCGCGACGTTGGTCCGGTTGAACTGCGGATCGTTGCGGTTCCAGCGCACGTTGTTGCTGTTCGCATTGATGCGGTTGCTCGTGTTGATGTTGTTGTAGCGGTTCACGTTGACGTTGACATCCCCGTGCCCCCAGTTACAGTTGCCCCACAGCGAATTCACGACCGCGACGCCTGCGCCGAACGCGAGACCGCCGACGAACGCCGACGCCATCGCATATCCCGGAGGCGGAGGCACGTAGACCGGCGGATAAGCCGGATAAGGCCACGTGCCGTACACGACCGTCGGGTTATAAGTCGGCACATAGACCACTTGCGGATTGGCCGGCTCGATCTGAATCACCGTGGTGCTGGTGGTCGTGCTGCCCGCCGGCGCCGGCGCGCTCGTGATCTTCTGCTGCTCGTTCGTCTTCAGATTCCCGGCGCTTTGCGCCGCGCGCCGCAGACGCTGAACGGAGTCCATCACGTCGCTCGGCTGCGCGATGAAGGCGTTGCCGAGCTGCGTCACCCAGTCGATCTTGGAGGCCATCGTTGCGAGCGCCTGAGGGAACGCGACGAGCGATTGCACGCTCGGATCCCACGGCTCGGTCTGCACGGCTTTCACGGCGTCGTCGCCCTTGACGTTCGGGTTCGCCTTCGACCACGCGGCTGCATCGGTGACTTGCGATGGATACGTCGACGCCATCAGCACTTGCGCGAGCAGCGCGTCGGGATAGAGCGCGACCGGCGCGGTCAGCGCATCGAGCTGCTGGTTCGTGAGCTTCTGCGCGGCGCTCGCAGCGTCCTGCGTCTGCGCGTGAACCGTGGCGGGAAGCAGCGCCGTAAGCGGCAACGCGAGCGCTACGCTCATCGCGATGATGCGCAGCGTGCGCGCGCGATGGCTGATGATGTAAGGGCTTCGTTTCAAGATCAAGTCCTCCGGTGCACGACGCTGGACACTCGGCGCGCGTGGACTGCCGATGCGGCGGGATGCGCCTGTAGTTTGCCGATAAGCAGCGAACTGATGCGCAGTGCTGAATGAAGGCGAGGGAATTGATGAGCGAGTGGCTTCGGTTTCGAAGACCTGGACGCCAAACGTTTGACATTCGAGCAAGGACGCAGCAGCCGTCGTGTCGCGCATGACCGTTGTCCGGTAGTGGAGGTCACGCCAACTTACGGGCGGCCCTCTGGATGTGTCAACGTGATTGAGGAAATATCACGTTTCACTCTTGCCGACAACGGGGTTTCGGAAGGGGACGAACGGCGCGCGCGTGTCGCCAGGCGCGCCATGCAAGCGCGGCCGGCATGGCGATGCCGGCCGCGAAGAGAGAGATGAAGCCGTTACTGCTGAGGCTTGTTCGACAGCGCGAGACGCAGCAGATCGGCGACGGTGTTCACGGAGAGCTTCTCCATGATGTTCGCGCGATGCGCTTCCACCGTCTTGATGCTGATGCCGAGATCGTCGGCGATCTGCTTGTTCAGGCGCCCCGCGATGATGCGCTCGAGCACCTGATGCTCGCGTGCGGTCAGCTTGCCCAGACGCTCTGCGGCGGCGCGCTGCTGCTGCACGCTGGTGCTTTCGCTGCGCGCTTTCTCCAGCATGCGCTCCACGAGCTTGCGCAGTTCGGCTTCGTCGAACGGCTTTTCGATGAAGTCCATCGCGCCTTTTTTCATCGTCGAGACGGCCATCGGCACGTCGCCGTGACCCGTCACGAAGATGATCGGCAGCAGCGAATTCTCGGCGATGAGTTTCTCCTGCAGCTCGAGCCCCGTCATGCCGGCCATGCGCACGTCGAGGATCAGACAGGAGATCGCGCCGGAATGCGAGATCGGCAGATAGACGTCGAGGAACGATTCCGCGCTGGAGAAGCATTGAACGCGATAGCCGTTTGCTTCGAGCAGCCAGCGCAAGGAATCACGCACGGCTTCATCATCGTCGACGACGAAGACGGTTTCCTGAGTGGTGACTGTGCTCATAGTTCTCCCGTAACTGTTTGTTGTCTCGTATGTTCGTCCTGCGCATCCGTGCCGCCCGTGCCCGACGAGCCGTCCACTTCGCCGATCGGCAGGCTGCAGTGGAAAGTTGCGCCGGTCACGTGGCCGTCCGCTTCGACGTTGTTGACCACCCAAAGGCGTCCGCGATGCGACTCGATGATCGAGCGGCAGATGTTCAGCCCCATGCCCATGCCGTCGGACTTGGTGCTGTAGAACGGCTCGAAGAGGCGCTCGGCGGTTGCCTCGTCCACGCCCGGTCCCTGATCGACCACGCTGATGCAAACGAAGCCGCCGTCCATGCGCTGCACGACGACGCGAATCACCGGATCGACCGCGGTTGGTTTCGCATCATGCATCGCCTCAGCCGCGTTTTTCAACAGGTTGACCAACACTTGTTCGATCAAAACCGGGTCGACGTAGATCACCGGCATGCGCGAGCGGATTTCGGTGACGATGCGGATCTTGCGTTTGCGCGCTTCGATTTCGGCGAGACCAACCGCGTCCGCGACGATATCCGCGACGCGCGCGGCCTGGCGCTTGGGCTCGCTGCGCTTCACGAACTCGCGGATGCGCTTGATGATCATGCCTGCGCGCACGGCCTGCTGCGCGGTCTTCTCGAGCACGGGAAGCAGCGTTTCCTGCGTCATGCGGCCAGATTTCACCAGCGCGACGCAGCCGGAACAATAGTTGTTGATCGCCGCGAGCGGCTGATTCAGCTCGTGCGCGAGCGACGACGCCATTTCGCCCATCGTCATCAGGCGGCTCGTGAACTGCAGTTTCTCTTCCTGCTGATGCGCGAGTTCCTGCGCCTGCTTGCGCTGCGTGATGTCGGTGGCGATCTGCATCTGCGCGAGATGGCCGTCGACCCACTGGATGTACTGGCGGCGCACCTCGAACCACTTCTGGATACCCTCGACATAGACTTCCTGCGCGTCCGCCGAGCTTTCGGTGAGCGCGGCGGCGGGGAGGCCCGCGTAGGTGTCGACCATGTCGATGGTATCGGACGAGCTTTGCGAGCCGCCGTCGAACGCGGCGCCGGCGAGCTCCAGATGGCCGTCGGGACGGATGCCGAACAGATGCCGGTAATAGCGATTGGCGAAGAGCAGCTCGGCTTCGTCGGCGGCGAGCACGGAGACGGCCGCGTCGAGGCTTTCGAGCACGGTGGTGAAGCGCTCGTGCGCCGCGGCGAGCTCTTCGCGCGCGCGCTTGGGTTCGGTGATGTCCGTCATCGACGACATCCAGCCAGTCTGCCGCCCCGAGCTGTCGATCAGCGGCGAGACGTACAGCCGCGCGTGGAAGAACGAACCGTCCTTGCGGCGCACGCGCAATTCGAAGCCGGAAGAGGGCGCCTTGCCGCGCAGCGTCATGTCGAGCTGGCGCTGCATTTCGGGATAGGCGTCGCGCGGCCAGTACGGAAACGGCGCGTTCTTGCCGACGAGATCGCTCTCGTCCCAGCCCGTCATGCGGCAGAACGCGGGGTTCACGTGCGTGATGCGGCCGTGCATGTCGAGCACGCGCATGCCGATCAGCACCGAGTTTTCCATCGCCCGGCGGAAGAACGCTTCGGCGTACAGCGCCTGTTGCGCCTCGAAGCGCTGGCGCGTGTGTTTCCACAGACTCCAGAGACTCCACAGCACGAAGCACGACAAGCCGGCCACGAGCCAGACGAGCGTGTTATTGGTGAAGTTCGTGAGCTGCGGGTACGAATAGACGCGCACCGACAGGCCCTGACCCGGCGGATCGAGCGGCAGGTCGTAGAACATGTCGCGCGGCAGGCGCGGGCGGCTCGACGTGGTCGCGAGCTCGCGGTTGTTCAGGTCCGTGATGGAGATCTTGTACTTCGCCGACAGTTCGCTGGGAATGTCGTGCTTGAGGACGCCCTCGATCGAGAACACCGCCGCGATCGAGCCGAGGAATTCCCGGTCGCGGAAAACCGGTGTCTGCAGCGTGATATAGCCGTTGCCGAGATCGTCGTAGAGCAATGGCGAGTAGACTTGGCGGCGGGTGGTCCGCGCTTCGTCGAACGCGGCCTGCACGGCCTCGTCCATCTGCGTGTCGTTCGGCTTCGCGAGACGCGATCCGAGCACGGGCAGCGGCGTATTCGGCCAGCGCGGCTTATGCTCGCTCGTATACCAGTTCATGTAGAGGATCTCGGGATGCCCCTGCATGATGTCGGTGGACGAGGTCTGGAAGGTTTGCGGGTCGCCGTGGCCGGTCACGATGTCGCGGGCGAGCGCCTGGATCTGCTCCTGTGCGCCCGTCATCGAGAGACGGATTTGCTGCTGCGCCCACGCGACATTGCGGTAGAGCGTGTCTTCCTGCTGCTGTTGCTCGCGCCGGTTCAGGCTCCAGAGGATGAGACTCATCACGACCAGAAATACCAGGATCGAAATGAGCGGCGTGAGTAAATAGGAGTTCGACCACCACGGGCCGTGGTGCCAGCGAGAGGGCGAGGCGTCGGTCGGCTTGCGCGGGACCCTCGCCGAGCGTTTGATCAGCCGTTCGGTCAACATGGAAGCGATTGTAACGCAGCGCCTGATTGTTAATTGGCGTAAAAAGAGGGTAAAGAAGCCTCGATTGCAGGAAAAGGAGGAGAAACATCTGACTAAAAAAGTCTTATGGGACGGTGCGTTGCAGCAATTTTTCGTATGGTGAGATCAACTCTCATGATTTGAAAAATTCCTTGCGTCATGGTCTGGACCCTCTTTAGAATTGCCGGCACGCGGCCAGTGCCCGCCTTCGATCGGGCGTGCGCCGGCGGTTCTCAGAGTGTTCCTCACATCAGGAGACGAGCATGTCCGCTGTACCCGACGAAGTTCTCAAATATGTCGCCAACGCCAAGGACGACGATCCTCAGGAAACCGCCGAATGGCTCGACGCGCTCGACGGCGTAATTTCCGCGGTCGGTCCTGATCGCGCGCACTACCTGATCGAGAAACAGATCGAATTCGCTCGCGTTCATGGCGAGCACCTGCCGTTCTCCGCCAACACGCCGTACATCAACACGATCCCCGTCGCTTCGCAGGCCAAGATCCCGGGCGACCAGGACATCGAACACCGGATCCGCTCGTACACCCGCTGGAACGCCATCGCGATGGTTCTGCGCGCGGGCAAGGATACGAACGTCGGCGGCCACATTGCTTCGTTCGCGTCCGCCGCCACGCTCTACGACGTCGGCTTCAACCACTTCTGGCACGCGCCGTCGAAAGAACACGGCGGCGATCTCGTGTTCGTGCAGGGCCACTCGTCGCCGGGCGTGTACTCGCGCGCGTTCCTGCTTGGCCGCCTGACCGAGAAGCAACTGAACAACTTCCGCCAGGAAGTGGGCGGCGAGGGCATCTCGTCGTATCCGCACCCGTGGCTGATGCCGGACTTCTGGCAATTCCCGACCGTGTCGATGGGTCTCGGCCCGATCATGGCGATCTATCAGGCGCGCTTCATGAAGTACATGGCGGCGCGCGGCATCGCGAAAACGGACGGCCGCAAGGTCTGGGCGTTTCTCGGCGACGGCGAGACGGACGAGCCGGAATCGCTCGGCGCGATCGGCATGGCCGGCCGCGAGCGTCTGGACAACCTCGTGTTCGTCATCAACTGCAACTTGCAGCGCCTGGACGGCCCGGTGCGCGGCAACGGCAAGATCATCCAGGAACTGGAAAGCGAATTCCGCGGCGCGGGCTGGAACGTCATCAAGGTCATCTGGGGCAGCCGCTGGGATGCGCTCTTCGCGCGCGACAAGACCGGCGCGCTGATGCGCCGCATGATGGAAGTCGTCGACGGCGAATACCAGACGTACAAGTCGGAGTCGGGCGCGTTCGTGCGCGAGCACTTCTTCAACACGCCGGAACTGAAGGCGCTGGTCGCCGACTGGTCCGATGAAGACATCTGGAACCTGAACCGCGGCGGTCACGATCCGCACAAGATCTACGCGGCATTCGACGCCGCGACCAAGACGAAGGGCGCGCCGACCGTCATCCTCGCCAAGACCATCAAGGGTTACGGCATGGGCGAGCATGGTCAGGCGATGAACATCACGCACCAGCAGAAGAAGCTGCCGATCGACACGCTGAAGAAATTCCGCGACCAGTTCCGCCTGCCGCTCACCGACGAGCAAATCGCCGACGTGCCGTACCTCACGTTCGAGGAAGGCTCGAAGGAACTGGAGTACATGCGTCAGAAGCGCATGGACCTCGGCGGCTATCTGCCGGCGCGTCGCGAAAAGGCGGAATCGCTGCCGGTGCCGGCGCTCGCCGCATTCGAGCCGCTGCTGAAGGGCACGGGCGAAGGCCGCGAAATCTCCACGACGATGGCCTTCGTGCGGATCCTGAACATCCTGCTGAAAGACAAGGCACTCGGCAAGCGCATCGTGCCGATCGTGCCGGACGAATCGCGTACTTTCGGCATGGAGGGTCTCTTCCGTCAGATCGGCATCTGGAATCAGGAAGGCCAGAAGTACATTCCCGAAGACTCCGACCAGCTGATGTTCTACAAGGAATCGGAAACCGGGCAGATTCTGCAGGAAGGCATCAACGAAGCAGGCGGGATGTGTGACTGGATCGCGGCCGCGACGTCGTACTCGACGCACGGCGAGATCATGATCCCGTTCTACATCTTCTACTCGATGTTCGGCTTCCAGCGCATCGGCGATCTGGCGTGGGCCGCGGGCGACATGCGCTCGCGCGGCTTCCTGCTGGGCGGTACCGCTGGCCGCACGACGCTCAACGGCGAAGGCCTGCAGCACGAAGACGGCCACTCGCTGCTGTGGGCGGCGTCCGTGCCGAACTGCGTGAGCTACGATCCGACCTTCGGCTACGAGCTCGCGGTCATCATGCAGGACGGTCTGCGCCGCATGGTCGCGGATCAGGAGGACGTGTACTACTACATCACCGTGATGAACGAGAACTACGAGCATCCGGCGATCCCGCAAGGCGATGCCGTTGCATCGGACATCATCAAGGGCATGTACGCGTTCAGGAAGGCCGATGCGGCCGGCAAGGCGCACGTTCAGCTGATGGGCGCGGGCACGATCTTCAACGAAGTGATCGCCGCCGCCGATCTTCTGAAGAACGACTGGGGCGTCACCTCCGATCTCTGGAGCGTGCCGAGCTTTACCGAACTGGCCCGCGACGGTCAGGCGTGCGAGCGCTGGAACCTGCTGCATCCGACCGAAGAGAAGCGCGTGCCGCACGTGAGCGCGCTGCTCAAGGGCGCGAAGGGTCCGGTGATCGCATCGACGGACTACATCCGTGCGCTCGTCGACCAGATCCGCGGCTATGTGCCGAACAAGTTCGTGGTGCTCGGCACCGACGGCTACGGCCGCTCGGACACGCGCGAGGCGCTGCGCCACTTCTTCGAAGTCGACCGCTACTGGGTGACGCTGGCCGCGCTGAACGCGCTGGCCGACGAAGGCACGATCGAGCGCAAGGTCGTCGCTGAGGCGATCAAGAAGTACAACCTCGACCCGTCCAAACCCAACCCGATGACCGTCTAAAGGCATCGCCCCCGAGCGTTGTGACGCGGCCTCTTTCCGAAGCGGAAGGAGGCCCGCGTGCAACCCAGGAGACACTAATAATGAGTCAAGCGATCGAAGTCAAAGTGCCGGACATCGGCGATTTCAAGGACATCCCCGTGATCGAGGTGCTGGTCAAGGTGGGTGATACGGTCGAACCCGAGCAGTCGCTCGTCACGCTCGAATCCGACAAGGCGACGATGGACGTGCCGAGTTCGGCGGCGGGCACCGTGAAGGAGGTGAAGGTCAAGGTCGGCGACAACGTGTCGGAAGGCACGCTCATCGTCGTACTGGAAGGCGGCGCATCCGCCGCCGCGCCTGCCGCAAAGCAGGAAGCGGCTGCACCGGCGCCGGCAGCGGCTCCCGCTGCCGCCCCCGCCGCGAGCGGCGGCGGTTCCATCGAAGTGAAGGTGCCGGACATCGGCGACTTCACGGACATTCCGATCATCGAGATCGGCGTGAAGGTCGGCGACCAGGTCGAGAAGGAGCAGTCGCTCGTCACGCTCGAATCCGACAAGGCGACGATGGATGTGCCGAGTCCCGCATCGGGCACGGTGAAGGAACTGAAGGTCAAGATCGGCGACACGGTTTCCGAAGGCTCGCTGATCCTCGTGCTGGAAGGCGCCGGTGCAGCAGCAGCGCCTGCGGCGGCGCCCGCGCCTCAGAAGCAGGTCGAAGTGCCCGCCGATGCGCCCGCGAAGCCCGTTCCCGCGAAAGAGCCGCCGTCCGCGCTCGCGCAGGCGCCCGTGATTCCTGCCGGCGACGGCACGCGCACGTCGAGCCACGCGTCGCCGTCCGTGCGCAAGTTCGCCCGCGAACTGGGCGTCGACGTGTCGCGCGTGCGTGGCAGCGGTCCGAAGGGCCGCATCACGCAAGGCGACATCACCGCGTTCGTCAAGGGCGTGATGTCGGGTCAGGGCGCGGCGCCCGCAGCGGCTGCGCCGGCTGGCGGTGGCGGCGGCGAACTGGGTCTGCTGCCGTGGCCGAAGATCGACTTCACGAAGTTCGGCCCGGTCGATCCGAAGCCGCTGTCGCGCATCAAGAAGATCTCGGGGGCGAACCTGCATCGCAACTGGGTGATGATTCCGCACGTCACGAACAACGACGAAGCCGACATCACCGAGCTCGAAGAACTGCGCGTCAAGCTGAACAAGGAACACGAAAAGGCGGGCGTGAAGTTCACGATGCTCGCGTTCGTCATCAAGGCCGTGGTCTCGGGGCTCAAGAAGTTTCCGGACTTCAACGCGAGCCTGGACGGCGACAACCTCGTGTTCAAGAAGTACTACCACATCGGTTTCGCGGCCGATACGCCGAACGGCCTCGTCGTTCCGGTGATCCGCGACGCGGACAAGAAGGGCCTCGTCGATATCGCCAAGGAAATGGCGGAGCTGTCGAAGCTCGCGCGCGACGGCAAGCTCAAGCCCGATCAGATGCAGGGCGGCTGCTTCTCGATCTCGTCGCTGGGCGGCATCGGCGGAACGCACTTCACGCCGATCATCAACGCGCCCGAAGTCGCGATTCTCGGCCTGTCGCGCGGTCAGATGAAGCCGGTGTGGGACGGCAAGCAGTTCGTGCCGCGCCTTACGCTGCCCATGTCGCTGTCGTACGACCATCGCGTCATCGACGGTGCGGCCGCTGCGCGCTTCAACGCTTATCTGTCGGCGATTCTGGGCGATTTCCGTCGCGTCATTCTCTGATCTTCTGATCCGGCCGACGGCGGAACCTCGGGGCGTGGCCCTGAGGTTCCATCCGCACATCTCTTAGGGGACAACATGAGTCTCGTCGAACTAAAAGTACCCGACATCGGCGACTTCTCCGATGTCGATGTCATCGAAGTCAATATCAAACCCGGCGACAGCATCGAAAAGGAACAGGGCGTCATCACGCTCGAAACCGACAAGGCCACGATGGAAGTGCCCGCCGATTTCGCGGGCACCGTCAAGGAAGTGAAGGTCAAGCAGGGCGACAAGGTCTCGCAGGGCTCGGTCATCGCGATGGTCGAAACCGAAGGCGCGTCGGCGGCTCCGTCGCCTGCTGCAGCGCCGGCGCCGGCGGCCGCGAAGCCCGCCGCGGCCGCCGGCGGCGTGCAGGACGTGAAGGTGCCGGACATCGGCGACTTCAAGGACATTCCGGTCATCGAAGTGCACGTGAAGCCGGGCGATACGGTCGAGAAGGAGCAGTCGCTCATCACGCTCGAATCCGATAAAGCCACGATGGACGTGCCTTCACCCGCTGCGGGCACGGTGAAGGAAGTGAAGCTGAAGGTCGGTGACACCGTGTCGGAAGGCACGCTGGTCCTGACGCTCGAAGGCGGCGGCGCGGCGTCCGCGTCTGCGCCCGCGCCCGCGCCTCAGCAGGCTGCTCCGGCAGCCGCTGCAGCCGCTCCGGCCCCCGCGCCGCAAGCGGGCAGTTACTCCGGCGCCGCCGATGTCGAGTGCGACATGCTCGTGATCGGCGCCGGCCCCGGCGGTTATTCGGCGGCGTTCCGGTCCGCCGATCTCGGCATGAAGACGGTGCTCGTCGAGCGTTATTCGACGCTGGGCGGCGTGTGCCTGAACGTCGGCTGCATTCCGTCGAAGGCGCTGCTGCACACCGCGCTCGTCATCGACGAAGCGGCGGAGCTCGCGGCGCACGGCATCAGCTTCGGCGAGCCGAAGGTCGATCTGGACAAACTGCGCGGCTTCAAGGAAGGCGTGGTCAAGAAGCTGACCGGCGGTCTCGCGGGCATGGCGAAGGCGCGCAAGGTGCAGGTCGTCACGGGCGTGGGTAACTTCGTCGATCCGTATTACATGGAAGTGCAGGGCGCGGACGGCAAGAAGGTCGTGAAGTTCAAGCAGGCGATCATCGCGGCCGGCTCGCAAGCCGTGAAGCTGCCGTTCTTCCCGGACGATCCGCGTGTCGTCGATTCGACGGGCGCGCTCGAACTGCGTCAGCTTCCGAAGCGCATGCTCGTGGTGGGCGGCGGCATCATCGGCCTGGAAATGGCGACGGTGTATTCGACGCTCGGCGCGGACATCGACGTCGTCGAAATGCTCGACGGCCTCATGCTCGGCGCGGATCGCGACCTCGTGAAGGTTTGGGAGAAGTTCAATTCCAAACGCTTCACGAACGTGATGCTGAAGACCAAGACGACCAAGGCGGAAGCGCGCGAAGACGGCATCTACGTGACCTTCGAAGGCGAGAAGGCGCCGAGCGAACCGCAGCGCTACGACCTCGTGCTGCTCGCGGTCGGCCGCAGCCCGAACGGCGGCAAGATCGGCGCGGACAAGGCCGGCGTGGCGGTGACGGATCGCGGCTTCATCAACGTCGACAAGCAGATGCGCACCAACGTGCCGCATATCTTCGCGATCGGCGATCTCGTCGGCCAGCCGATGCTCGCGCACAAGGCGGTGCACGAGGGCCACGTCGCGGCGGAAGTGGCGCACGGCGAGAAGGCGTATTTCGACGCGATGCAGATTCCGTCGGTGGCTTACACCGATCCGGAAGTGGCGTGGGCTGGCAAGACGGAAGACCAGTGCAAGGCCGAAGGCATCAAGTTCGGCAAAGCGGTGTTCCCGTGGGCCGCGTCGGGCCGCGCGATCGCGAATGGCCGCGACGAGGGCTTCACCAAGCTCATCTTCGATGAGGAGACGCACCGTGTGATCGGCGGCGGCATCGTCGGTCTGAATGCGGGCGACCTGATCAGCGAAGTGTGCCTTGCGATCGAGATGGGCGCGGATGCAACCGACATCGGCAAGACGATCCACCCGCATCCGACGCTCGGCGAATCGGTCGGCATGGCCGCCGAGTTGTACGAAGGCGTGTGCACGGACTTGCCGCCGCAACGCAAGAAGTAAGCTTCCGCACTTCGAGAAGTGCAAAGGCGCGTTCCTTCACCGGAGCGCGCCTTTTTCGTTTACGAACGGCAGACGACAAAAAGCCCGGCGCGGTGGCCGGGCTCTTCGTCATGCGTGCTGCATTGAACCGGGCAGAGCCCGGCGGCAAACTTACGCAACCGACTTCTTGGCGGCGCGGGTAGCTTGCTCGGTCGCTTGCGTAGCGGCCTTCGTCGCAGCCGTAGCGGCAGCGTTGAAGTTGCTTTCGGCGATCTCGACAGCTTGCTTCGTTGCCTTGTGAACCGTTTCGTACGTCGTGTTGGCAGCGGTGATAGCCGACTTCATCACGGCGACAGCGGTTTCCGAACCGGCCGGTGCGTTCTTCGCGACGTTGTCGACGAGCGTTTGCACCTTGCGGTTCTGCTCTTCGTACTGCGCTTCCGCGACGCGGGCGAATTCGGCTTGCGTGGCCGACGCGATTTCATACAGGTGACGGCCATACGACAGCACCTTTTCCGCGACCGGCTGGGTCAGGCTGGCTTGCAGCGCGAGCAGTTCCTGCGCGTCCTTCACCGACAGAGCGCGCTGCGCGTTTTCCTGGCTTTCGGCCAGCGTGGACTTCACGACTTGCAGGTTCAGTTCGACCAGCTTCTCGACGCCTTCGAACGCCTTGTTCGTCAGACCGAACAGCGTGTCGAAGTTAGCTTTTTGTGCAGCGGCGATTTGCTCGGGGGTCAACAGCGTCATCTCAGGCTCCTGATGGCCGACCCATCAAATGCGGGTCGTGGTTTGGATAGATCCGGCGCGATGAACCTGGCCGGCTAGGTGCAACCGCGATTGGTGCGTCGCAACATGAGACCCATTTTAGAGATATTCCGATAGATGTCAAGCACTTTTTGTGCGCTGCACAATGAGTCGAAAAGGTATGTTAAACAAAGGCTTACTTGATCGACGGACGCTCGAGACGGACACCCGTGGAAACCCTGTGCACGTCAGCCGGGTATGAGATTCAAGACGTCTCGACGCGCGTTCTTGCAGTGGATGAGAGCACGTCTGGATGAAGTTTTGATGTCGCCCGACGTCAGACGCCTGCGAGTTTTTCGCGATGCAAAATGAGACGATTCTGGAGAATGTCTTAATTTTAAGATGTTGCCGTACACCAAATTGTTGAAGAAACGTTAACATTTCGATGGTCCGATTTTGTGGCGCGGACCCACGCGCAACTCGGCCTGCCTTGCTGTCGATTTCGCGTTCTGCGTTTGTCCCATCGCTCTGCATGTTTTGACTAAAGTCGTGGAAAGTTTTGCCGATAGCACGTTTGACGTCATGTAGAAAAGCGCGCTTTGGGCAGTACAGGCTCCGCCGGGACGATCGTTTTTTCCGATCGAGGCGCGCTGTTGATCGGCAATACGCAATCAAGGCTTACAACTCAGTTTAACGAGTGCCGATAAGTGCTTAATATTGCTTAAATTTCGTTGCTTCACTACACTTGGCGGTACCCTCCAGCCGCCCAACAGAACACTAATGAAAACCGAAATGTTTTCGTCGTTGAAGGTGGTGCATGGCGTGGCAGTGCGCTCGGCATTGTCCATCGCTGTCTCCATCGCAGTAGCGACGTCCTTCGCAGCGGCTCCGGCTGAAGCCTTTGCAAAGACCGCCACCGCAACCAGGACCGCAAAGAAATCCACCGCCAACGCTGAAAAGCCTGCGCGCGTGGCCAAAACCACGCTCAAGGCACCGAAGCCGGCGAAGGCCGCCAAGGTCGCTGCCACGGATGACGACGAGGATGCGCCCCGCGCATCGCGCAAGCGTCGGGTGTCTTACCGCATGGAACCGCATGCGCGCCGCGGTGCGGTGCACGCCGTCGCGTTCCAGCCGCGTGCCACATCGGTCGGACAGGCGTTCGGCCTGCATGACACGCCCGACAGCCTTGCGCTGCGCTCGAGCGTTGCTTATGTGGTCGACCAGAACACGTCCGAGACGCTCTTCGACAAGAACTCGCGCGCCGTCGTGCCGATCGCGTCGATCACGAAACTCATGACGGCGATGGTCGTGCTCGACTCGCACATGCCGCTCACCGACGAGATCAGCGTCACCGACGAAGACCGCGACTACGAGAAGTTCACCGGCTCGCGCCTTGCAGTCGGTTCGGTGCTGAATCGCGAGGACATGCTGCATATCGCGTTGATGGCCTCCGAGAATCGCGCGGCGGCGGCACTCTCGCGCTATTACCCGGGCGGCCGTCCGGCGTTCATCGCCGCGATGAACGCGAAAGCGAAGTCGCTCGGCATGGCCGACACGCACTTCGAGAACTCGACGGGCCTGACGAGCCAGAACGTATCGAGCGCGCGCGACCTCGTGAAGATGGTGAACGCGGCGTATCAATATCCGCTGATCCGCAAGTTCTCGACCGACCGCAGCTACGATGTCTTCACCGGCAAGCGCAATATCGCCTACAACAGCACGAACGCGCTGATCCGCAATGCATCGTGGGATATCGGCTTGCAGAAGACGGGCTTCATCAACGAAGCGGGCGAATGTCTCGTGATGCAGGCGAACGTGAACGGCCGCCCGGTCGTGATCGTGCTGCTCGACTCCTACGGCAAGTACTCGCGCTTCGCGGATGCGAGCCGCCTGCGCTCGTTTCTCGATACGCTCGGCGAGCCGCACATCATGAGTGCCGATATGGGCAGCGGCGCGAATCCTTGAGCGTCCGCGATCCGCTGCTTCAAAAGCAAACGGGATTCGTCGAAAGACGAATCCCGTTTTTTCATGCGGCGCGGATCAGCGGTGCGCGTGTTGCACGTCGGCGGCCGCCTGTTCCGGGTGATATCCCAGCGATTGCGAGATTTCGAGCGCCGTGTGGCTCAGTTGCTTGAGCCAGGCATCTTGCAGACGATCGGCGGGCGCGGAAAGCGAAAGTCCGGCGACGAGCCGCCCGGTGTCGTCGTAGATGCCGGCGGCGATGCAGCGCACGCCGAGTTCGAGTTCCTCGTTGTCGCGCGCGCAGGCCTGCTGACGCACCAGCGACAGTTCGCGCTCGAGCTTCGAGAGATCGGTGATGCTGTTCTGCGTGTGCCCCGAGAGACCGGTGCGCATCGCGTAGGCGCGCACGCGTGCGGCTTCGTCGGCGGCAAGGAAGAGTTTCCCGACCGAAGTCAGATGCAAAGGCGCACGGCCGCCGATCGCCCGCACCACCTGCATGCCAGAGCGCTCCGAATAAGCGCGCTCGATGTAGACGATCTCGTCGCCTTGTCGTACGGATAGATTGACGGTCTGGCCGGTTTGCCGATGCAGTTCGCGCATCGGCGGCATCGCGGCCTCACGCACCGAGAGACGCGCCTTCACGAGATTGCCGAGTTCCAGCAGCCGCATGCCGAGCCGGTAGGTGCCGGGATCGGAACGGTCCACGAGGCGGCACAGCACCATGTCGTTGAGGATGCGATGCGCCGTGGACGGATGCAGACTCGTGCTCTGGGAGAGCTCTTTGAGGCTGACGGGGTCGGTGTGATCGGCGAGGGCGTCGAGAAGACGCATCATGCGCTCGATCACCTGAATGGAAGTCTTGGAGTCCGGGTTCGTATCGCTCATCGTGAAAAATCGGTTGATGCGTCAAACAGCGGAATGGCGATTGTATCTCATAATGTGAAAAAAGCGAACGCCGTTCTGAAACGATGATTCCGGCAATGACGCGCGCGTATCAGCGCGACCCGACGGGCGAGGCTTTCGCGGATAATCGGCGATGCGTTCATATCACTTCTACAAAACAGGAAACGCCCCCATGCGAGTCGGACTATTCGTCACGTGTCTCATCGACATGATGCGCCCTGAAATCGGCTTTTCAGTCATCAAGCTGATCGAGCGGGCGGGTTTCGAAGTCGTCGTGCCGCCGTCGCAGACGTGCTGCGGCCAGCCCGCGTATAACTCGGGCGATCGTCCGCTCGCCCGCGATCTCGCCGAAAAAACGCTGCGCGAGTTCGAGCAGTTCGACTATGTGGTCGTTCCGTCGGGTTCCTGCGGCGGCATGATCCGCGCGCACTACGGCGATCTTTTTCGCGACGATCCGCAACTGATGAGCCGCTTCGGGCGCCTGCAGCCGCGTGTGTTCGAACTGACCGATTTTCTGGTGAATGTCGCAAAGGCGCGCATGGAGCCCGGCGCATTCGACGGCATGGTGACCTATCACGATTCGTGCTCGGGTTTGCGCGAACTCGGCGTGAAGTCGCAGCCGCGTGAGCTGCTCGCACAGGCGGGCGTACCGGTCACGGAGATGGCGGGCTGCGAACACTGCTGCGGCTTCGGCGGCACGTTCGCGGTGAAGTACGGCGACATTTCGACGGCGATCGTCGATGAGAAGTGCGCGAACATCAAGGCGAGCGGCGCGGACACGGTCGTGCTCGGCGACCTCGGCTGCATGCTGAACATCGAAGGGCGCCTGCGCCGCACAGGCGATACGTCGACGCGCGTGCTGCACATCGCGCAGGTGCTCGCCGGCGACGCGCAAGGCCGCGCGTGAGCGCATCCTGAAAAGAGAGACTGTCCATGCAAGTCCAGACGATGCATTTCAAGGCGCGCGCAGGCAGCAAGCTTGCCGACGAGCGCCTTCAACAAAACCTCACGAAGCTCTCGACGAAGTTCGTCAGCGCGCGCGCGAGCGCGGTGCGCGACATCGACTTCGAGGCGACTCGTGCCGCGCTGAAAGAGCGGCGCGATCGGGCGCTCGACAATCTCGACGTATGGCTCGAAACCTTCGAGCGCGAAGCGGCGCGGCGCGGCGCCACGGTGCTCTACGCCGAATCGACGCAGGACGCAGCCAGGCTCGTCGCGGATATCGCCCGCAAGCATGACGTGAAGAAGGTCATCAAGACCAAGTCGATGGTATCCGAAGAGATGCAGTTGAATCGCGTGCTCGGCGAGATGGGCGTGCAGTCCATCGAGACCGACCTCGGCGAATACATCCTGCAGATCAACGATAACGAGCCCCCTAGCCACATCATCGCGCCGGTCGTCCATAAGGATAAGGAGCAGATTGCCGATCTCTTCGCAAAAACGCATAACAAGCCGCGCCTGACCGACATCCCCGACATGACGCGCGAGGCGCGTGAAGTGCTGCGCCCGCATTTCATGTCGGCGGACATGGGGGTGACGGGCGGCAACTTTCTGATCGCGGAGACGGGGTCGGTGGCGGTCGTCACGAACGAGGGCAACGAGGGCATGTGCACGGTGATGCCGCGCGTGCATGTCGCGGTGACGGGCATCGAGAAGGTGCTCCCGACACTCGAGGATCTCGCGACCGCCATGCGCCTCCTGCCGCGCTCGGCGACCGGGCAGACGATCTCGAACTACTTTTCGCTGCTGACCGGACCGCGCGCGCCGGACGAGTCGGACGGCCCGGAGCACATGTACTTCGTGCTCGTCGATGGCGGGCGCACCGGGCTCATCGGCGGAGAGTTCCAGGAAATGCTGCGCTGTATCCGCTGCGGCGCGTGCATGAATCATTGCCCGGTCTATCAGAAGATCGGTGGGCATGCGTACGGTTGGGTCTATCCGGGACCGATGGGCTCCGTGTTGACGCCGGCGTACGTCGGCATTGAGAAGGCGCTCGATCTGCCACAAGCCGCGACGCTCTGCGGCGAATGCAACAGCGTGTGCCCGGTCGGCATTCCGCTGTCGGATTTGCTGCGCAAGCTGCGGGAAAAGCAGATGGAGCGCGGACTGCGCCCCTGGAGCGAGCGCGCCGCGCTCGCAGCCTGGGGCTATCTCGTGAAACGGCCGGCGGCGTATGCGCTTTTCACCAAGCTCGTCGTGCGTGTGCTCGAACGCATGGGTGGCGAAAGGAAAGCGATTCCGCGCTTGCCGTTCGGCAAGGGATGGACCGGCACGCGCGATATGCCCGCGCCGGTCGGTCGAACTTTTCGGGAGTTATACAAGGCGCAACACTCGCATCTCGGATAGAACAAAGCCACGGCAGATCGTCTGATCTGCCGTGGCCCGTTTTCGATGAAGACGTTCCGCGCCTTAACCGCCGTAGCGTCCAAGAAAGCCGCGTGAATTGCCGCCGTCGCGAGTGCCGCCATTCGCGGATGGCGGCGGGGCGCGGTTCGGCCCCGGAGGTCGACCGCCCACTGCGTTGGGCACCGGCGCGCCGCCGACTGCCTGCGGAGGGGGAGCGGCCGGCGGACGACCGCCGCCTGCCTGTGGCGGCGGGCCGTTCGGATGTCCGCCACCCGCTTGCGGCGGCGGCCCGCCCGGACCATGATCGCGCGGGTGTGAGCCGCCGCCATGCCAGCCACCTGGGGGCGGACGGCGCCAGCCCGGACCGTCATCCCAGTAGCGGCTGCGCCCCGGACCGTAATACGCCGGACCAGAGTAATACCCGCCACCGACGACAACGCCCGGCTGAACGACCGGCGGACCGCCGTAATAGCCATAGCCCGGATCGTCGTAGACACCAGGATAGCCGCCGCCATAGGTCGGCGCGTCCGGATAGACCGCGCAACCGCCAAGCAAGGCAGCGGACGACGCGAGAAGAACACCTGCAACCGCGGATTTCATGATCTTGATAGAACCTGTAGCACCATTACTGTATGAGACAGCATCGCCAAGCGGATGTCCTCAATAACTTTGTAAGGCTTTATGACGGCCAAGTGTCATAAAGACGGGTAGCGGAAGCGGCGCGCCGGATAGAGGACTTGTTGTCGCGAACGCAACAATCCTTTGCTTTTCAACGGCTTTTTAAGATCGGGACGCTTCCGTACCATTCGAAATGTCCGGCAGTGGGTCCCGGATCCTTGTTACCCACTGCGACACTTCGACCCAAAGGCAGTCCCATGAAAAAGACAATATCGACCTACTGGCCCGTCGCCATCGTGCTTCCGATCGCACTGGCTTTTTGCTTGCACGCCGGCGAAGGCGGCAGCATGTCCACGCGCCATCAGGAAACCAGCGTGGCTGGCGTGAGCGCCGAGCTTGCTCGCGCGATCTCACTCGGCTTCGTCGAGGACGATGACGCGACGCCCGCAGTGACTTCCGTACAAAAGACGCTCTAGAGCGCCGGGTTTTTACGCAGACGAAAAATGGCGCCCCGCGTGAACTGACCCCGCGAAGTTGGACGGTTAAAGTCTAGCGGGTAGCCAAGGCCTGAGTTCTGTATTGCACGGGACTCA
>NZ_JALQDH010000015.1:0-151535 GCF_023631365.1 Caballeronia sp. INML2
GCCCGCGCTTTCTCCTTGAGCAGCGCATCGAGCTTTTTTAGGTACGCCACCTCCGCGCGCAGGTATTCGTTCTCCTTCGCCATGAAAAACACCCCAAAGGTTGGATCGGTATCCAACTTTTGGGGTCAGTTCAGAAGGGCGCCATTTTTTATTTTGATGCTGCCTGGGCCGCTTTTACTTCAGCACAGCTGCGACGGCGTTCGCGACAGCATCGATGTTGCGCGTGTTCAGCGCGGCCACGCAGATACGGCCGGTGCTCACGGCGTAGATGCCGAATTCTTCACGCAGACGATCGACTTGCGCCGCTGTCAATCCCGAGTACGAGAACATGCCGCGCTGCTTGTTGACGAACGAGAAGTCGCGATCGACGCCGCTCGCCTTCAGGCGCTCGACGAGACCGTTACGCATCGCGCGAATGCGATCGCGCATTTCGCCCAGTTCCTGCTCCCAAGTGGCGCGCAGTTCCGGCGACGCCAGCACGGCCGCGACGATCGAGCCGCCGTGCGTCGGCGGATTCGAGTAGTTGGTGCGGATCACGCGCTTGAGTTGCGACAGCACACGGGTCGATTCCTCCTTGCCCGTCGTGATGATCGACAGCGCGCCGACGCGCTCGCCGTACAGCGAAAACGACTTCGAGAACGACGACGATACGAAGACGTTCAGATCGGCGGCTGCGAAGAGACGCACGGCGGCCGAGTCCGCATCGATGTTTTCCGCGAAGCCCTGATAGGCCATGTCGAGGAACGGCACGAGATTCTTCGCCTTCACCACTTCCACGATCTGCTTCCACTGGTCGTCCGACAGATCGACGCCCGTCGGGTTGTGGCAGCACGCGTGCAGCACGACGACGGTGCCCGGCGCGTAGCTGTTGAGCGCCGCGAGCATGCCGTCGAAGTTCACGCCGTGCGTGGCGGCTTCGTAGTACGGGTAGTTGACGACCTCGAAACCTGCGCTCTCGAACAGCGCGCGGTGGTTTTCCCAGCTCGGATCGCTGATTGCGACGATCGCGTTGGGATTCACGCGTTTCAGGAAGTCCGCGCCGATCTTGAGCGCGCCGGTGCCGCCGAGCGCCTGCGCCGTCACGACGCGGCCCGCGGCGATCAGCGGCGAGTCATCGCCGAGCAGCAGTTTTTGCACGGCGGCGTCATACGCCGCGATGCCGTCGATCGGCAGATATCCGCGGGGCAGCGCGGCGTCGACGCGTGCTTTCTCGGCTTCGCGCACGGCGCGCAAGAGCGGAATCTTGCCTTCCTCGTTCGTGTACACGCCGACGCCCAGATTGACTTTGGTCGTGCGCGTATCGGCGTTGAAGGCTTCGTTGAGGCCCAGGATCGGGTCGCGGGGAGCGAGTTCGACGGCAGAGAAAAGAGACATGATCTATCGGCAGTGAGGGAAGGACGTGCGGCAGGATGCAAACGGACGATGCGTGCGCCCCCGGTAACATCGCAAGAGGCGCAGAGCGCGGCGAAATACGGCTCGGGGCCGCTGCGCCCAGTCGCACATTGTAGCGAATCCAGCGAGGCTTTTTGGGCGATTATGGTGCGAATGCGCGTGCTTTTCGCCCTTTTTTGCACCGGAAGCCGTGCGAATGTCGACTAAAAGGGCGCGAATGGGCGCGCTTGAGATTGGTGATCGTTGCCCAATCTGTTGACGATCAGCCTTCCGAATCCCGGTCACGTCATGGCGAGCGCGCGTATTGCGTACGACGCTAAAATGCTTGTTTGCGCAGGCGTTGACTCTCTCGATCTCTCATGTCCGACACTCTCATCGCATCACCCGAAGAACTGGACGAATCGAAGTTCGTCACGTTCAAAGATTCGCCGTTTCAGCTCTATCAGCCGTATCCGCCCGCAGGCGATCAGCCCACTGCGATTGCGACGCTCGTCGAAGGCGTCGAGGACGGCCTTTCGTTTCAGACGCTGCTCGGCGTGACCGGCTCCGGCAAGACCTTCACGATGGCGAACGTGATCGCGCGCCTCGGCCGACCGGCGATCGTCTTCGCGCCGAACAAGACGCTCGCGGCGCAACTCTATGCGGAATTCCGCGAGTTCTTTCCGCGCAATGCCGTCGAGTACTTTGTCTCGTACTACGACTATTACCAGCCCGAAGCGTACGTGCCGCAGCGCGACCTTTTCATCGAGAAGGATTCGTCGATCAACGAGCACATCGAGCAGATGCGGCTTTCGGCCACGAAGAGCCTGCTCGAGCGGCGCGACGTGGTGATCGTCGCGACCGTGTCGGCGATTTACGGTATCGGCAATCCGTCCGAATACCACAAGATGATTCTCACGCTGCGCACCGGCGACAAACTCGGCCAGCGTGACGTCATCGCGCGTCTGATCGCGATGCAGTACACCCGCAACGAAGCCGATTTCCAGCGCGGCTCGTTCCGCGTGCGCGGCGACACCATCGATATTTTCCCGGCGGAGCACGCCGAAATGGCGGTACGCGTCGAGCTTTTCGACGATGAAATCGAATCGATGATGCTCTTCGATCCGCTCACCGGCCGCGTGCGCAACAAGATTCCGCGCTTCACGGTCTATCCTTCGTCGCACTACGTGACGCCGCGCGACACGGTCATGCGCGCGATCGAAACCATCAAGCTCGAACTGCGCGAGCGGCTCGAGTTTTTCCACGGCGACGGCAAGCTCGTCGAAGCGCAGCGGCTGGAGCAGCGCACGCGCTTCGACCTGGAAATGCTCCAGGAACTCGGCTTCTGCAAGGGCATCGAGAATTACTCGCGGCACTTTTCGGGCGCGGCGCCGGGCGAGCCGCCGCCGACGCTCGTCGACTATCTGCCGCCCGACGCGCTGATGCTGCTCGACGAATCGCACGTCTTGATCGGCCAGTTGAACGGCATGTACAACGGCGACCGCGCGCGCAAGGAAAATCTCGTCGACTACGGCTTTCGCATGCCGTCCGCGCTCGATAACCGGCCGCTCAAGTTCAACGAGTTCGAGCGCAAGATGCGTCAGGCGATCTTCGTCTCCGCGACGCCCGCCGACTACGAAAAGCAGAAGGCGGGGCAGGTGGCCGAGCAACTCGTGCGGCCGACCGGTCTCGTCGATCCGGAGATCGAGGTGCGTCCGGCGCGCTCGCAGGTCGACGACGTGCTTTCCGAGATCAATGCCCGCGTCGCCGTGCATGAGCGCGTGCTCGTCACCGTGCTCACGAAGCGCATGGCCGAGCAGCTGACCGAATTTCTCGCCGATCACGGCGTGAAGGTGCGCTATCTGCATAGCGATATCGACACCGTCGAGCGCGTGGAGATCATCCGCGACCTGCGGCTCGGCACGTTCGATGTGCTCGTCGGCATCAACCTGCTGCGCGAGGGTCTCGATATTCCCGAGGTGTCGCTCGTCGCGATTCTCGACGCCGACAAGGAAGGCTTCCTGCGCGCCGAGCGCTCGCTGATCCAGACGATCGGCCGGGCGGCGCGTAACGTGAACGGCAAGGCGATTCTCTACGCCGACAACATGACCGATTCGATGACGCGCGCCATCGGCGAAACCGAGCGGCGGCGCGCGAAGCAGATCGCGCACAACGAGAAGATGGGCATCACGCCGCGCGGTGTCGAGAAGCGCATCAAGGACATCATCGATGGCGTCTATAACGCCGACGATGCCCGCGCCGAGCTCAAGGAAGCGCAGGCGCGCGCGAAGTTCGAGGACATGTCGGAGAAGCAGATCGCGAAGGAAATCAAGCGCCTCGAAAAGCAGATGATGGATCACGCCAAGAACCTCGAATTCGAAAAGGCGGCGCAGACCCGCGACCAATTGGCGCTTCTTCGACAGCGCGTGTTCGGCGCGAACGTCGGCGATCACGTGAGCGGCATCGGCGGAAAGTAGTCGAGATGTAAGTGGTTTGCGCGGTGAAACGCGAAAAGACGCGGCGGAGCGGAAGATTCGCCGCGTTTTTTTATGTGCGCGGAAATCGCGATTTCGCGAAAAGCCTTACTGCGTCTAGGTCTGTAAGTTTGCTCAAATTGTTGAGCGTGTCGAACGATGCTAAACTGACGAACATTGAGAATGGTTCGTATTAACGTTCACAGTGTTGTGCTAACGCGCAACTGCGGCACTGCGATGCGGGCGGTCAATCGGCACGCATTGCCCCGGCCGGCGCGTCGCTTTCAGCCGTGGCGTGAAGGTTCGGAATCTCTGTGGCACGGCTCGCGTGGCACGCGCGCCAATCGATAACAACAAGGAGTTTTTTGATGGGTTCAACGTTGATGCGCGGCCTCGTCGCCGCCGCAGGTCTCACGGCGATGATGGCAGCATCGGCTGCCGAATATCCGATCGGCAAGCAGCACATCGAGGGCGGCATGGAAACGGGGGCCGTGTATCTCCAGCCGATCACGATGGCGCCGGAAGGCATGATGCGCAAGGCATCGGATTCGGACATCCACCTCGAGGCGGACATTCACGCGGTCAAGAACAACCCGACCGGTTTCGCCGAAGGCGACTGGATGCCGTATCTGAACGTGACGTATGAACTCACGAAGGTCGGCACGACGCAGACCCTCAAGGGCGACCTGATGCCGATGGTCGCGAGCGACGGCCCGCATTACGGCGACAACGTGAAGCTCTTCGGCCCGGGCAAGTATCACCTCAAGCTGCACATCTCGCCGCCTTCGCAGGACGGTCACATGGCGTTCGGCCGTCACACCGACAAGGAAACGGGCGTCGGTCCGTGGTTCAAGCCGTTTACGATCGAATACGACTTCCCGTTCGCGGGCATCGGCAAGAAGGGCGGTTACTGATCGTCGCAGGCGCCCGGCATCCCGGTCCGGGCGCACTCATCTTCAGGAAGTACGCATGAAACTGAAAATTCAGGTGGCCGCGCTCGCGATGTCCGTGTTCGCCTCCGGGATCGCATTCGCCGCCGACCTGCCGACGTTCAAGCTCGAAATGAACGACGGCAAGCTCAACCCGGCGCGTATCGAGGTGCCGGCGGGGCAGCGCATCAAGATCGAAGTGCACAACATCGGCAAGGGCGCAGCCGAGTTCGAAAGCGTGCAGTTGCGCAAGGAAAAAGTGCTCGCGCCGGGCGCCGATTCGTTCGTCGTGATCGCGCCGCTGGACCCGGGCGAATACAAGTTCTTCGACGACTTTCATCAGACCGCGCAGGGCGTGATCGTCGCGAAGTAACCGCCGTGCCGGCACGAGACGTGATGTCGCGCGCGGCCGATCGAACTGGAATTGCTGGAGGTTTGGAATGGGGCAGGTACTTTTCATCGTGTGGCGGGAGAGCGTCGAGGCGTTGCTCGTCGTCGGCATTCTCTACGCGTGGCTGAAGAACGGCGACCATCAGGCGCGCCGTGGCCTGCCTTATCTCTGGGCCGGCGTCATCATCGGTCTGCTCGCGGCCGTGGCGCTGGGCGCGGCGCTGATCGGCTTCACGGAAGTGCTGTCGGGCAATGCGCAGGATTATTTCCAGACCGCGATGGTGCTGGTCGCGTGCGTGCTGATCGTGCAGATGGTTCTGTGGATGAAGCGCCACGGCCGCACGCTCAAGCGCGACATGGAATCGTCGCTGCAAAAGAGCACGCAGGACGGGCACTGGTGGGGCATCGCGCTGCTCGTCGCACTCGCGATCGCGCGTGAGGGGAGCGAAACCGCCGTGTTCCTCTACGGCGTCGGGTTCGGCCAGTCGGGGCACGTCGACGTGTCGCAGTATGTCGCCATCATCATCGGTTTCGGCCTCGCGCTGCTGACCTTCTATGTGCTGCAGCTCGGCGGCAAGATCTTCTCGTGGCGCTCGTTCTTCCGCGTCACCGAAATCATGCTGCTATTCCTCGCTGCGGGCCTCTTCGAGACGGGCGTCGACAAGCTGATCGACATGGAAGTGCTGCCGGTCATCGTCAATCAGGTGTGGAACACGTCGTGGCTGCTCGACGATTCGAGTACCTTCGGTTCGCTCGTCGCGACGCTCACCGGTTATCGCGCGCATCCGGCAGGCATGAACCTCGTTGCGTATGCCGTGTACTGGATCGTCATCTATCTCCTCATGCGCCATTCGAACAGCCAGATGGCGCAGAAACAAAAGGCGGCGAGCCGTCCAGCATGAGCTCTGTAATGCCTAGACCGGGCCGGCTGCAACAAGTCGGCCACTGGATGCAACGTCACGGCAGTGCGATCCGCATGATCCAGTGGGTCGTCGTGGCCGTATATGCATTTCTGATCGTCGTGCCCGCCGTGATGCCGCTGCCCGACGGCTCCGCGCACCTCTGGAGCAATCTCACGCTCGCCGCGCAGTTCGTGTTCTGGGGCATCTGGTGGCCGTTCGTGCTGCTTTCGATGGTGATGCTCGGCCGCGTCTGGTGCGGCGTGCTGTGTCCAGAGGGCGCGCTGTCCGAGTTCGCGAGCAAGTTCGGCCGCGGCTGGGCAATTCCACGCTGGATGCGCTGGGGCGGCTGGCCGTTCGTCGCGTTCGGGTTGACGACGATCTACGGCCAGATGGTCAGCGTCTATCAGTATCCGAAAGCGGTGCTGCTCGTGCTTGGCGGCTCGACCGTGGGCGCGATGATCATCGGCGTGCTGTATGGCCGCGAGAAGCGCGTGTGGTGCAAGTATCTGTGCCCGGTGAACGGCGTGTTCTCGCTGCTCGCGCGGCTCGCGCCGTTCCACTACAAGGTCAGCGAAGACGCGTGGCGCCGCTCGTACAAAGAGGGCGAGCACGGGCATCGCGTCATTCCGATCAACTGCGCACCGCTCGTCCCGCTGCGCAACATGAAGGGCGCGGCCGACTGCCACATGTGCGGACGATGCAGCGGCCATCGCGATGCAATCGCTCTCACGTGGCGCTCGCCGTCGGAAGAAATCGTGAAGCTCGGCGACAAGGCCGCGAATCCGTGGGACACCGCGCTGATTCTGTATGGCCTGCTCGGTATCGCGATCGGCGCGTTCCACTGGACGGTGAGCACGTGGTTCGTCGATCTGAAGCAATATCTCGCCGCGTGGCTGATCGATCGCAACATTCTCTGGCCGCTCGATACAACCGCGCCGTGGTTCCTGTTCACGCACTACCCTGAGCAGAACGACGTCTTCTCGTGGCTCGACGGGACGATGGTCATCGGCTATATCGTCGCAACGGGGATCGTGTACGGCACGGCGTTGCTCGCGCTCCTCGCGATGAGCACGCGCATGCTCGGCAAGATGAACGCGACGCGCCTGCACCATCTGACGCTCGCGCTGATCCCGATTGCGGGTGTCGGCGTGTTTCTCGGCCTTTCCGCGACGACGGTGTCGCTCTTGCGTGCCGAGCATTTGCCGTTGTGGTGGGTGCCGGGGCTGCGCCTCGGTTTGCTCGGCGCGGCGAATCTCTGGAGCGCGTGGCTCGCGTGGCGCGTGACGAACCGCTACACGTCGACGCTTGGTTCCCGCGTCCTTGCGATGGTATGGTTTGTCTCGGCGCTGGCCGTCGCGGACAGCGCGTGGTACCTGATGTTCTGGGGCTTCACCCGATAAACCGTCCACGCCGTCACGTGCGGCAACGAGAGCGAGAAGTGAGAACCAAACCCGTACTGACCGACGAAGACGTCAAGACCATGGCCGCCGCCGCCGAGGCGCATGCCAGGGAGCACAACTGGAACGTGACGATTGCGATCGTCGACGATGGCGGACATCTGCTGCATCTGCATCGTCTCGACGGGGCGGGCGCGAGCACCGCCGAGATGGCGACGGGCAAGGCGCGCACCGCCGTGCTCGGCCGCCGTGAGACCAAGGTCTACGAAGACACCATCAAGCAGGGCCGCACGGCATTTCTCAGCGCGCCCATGACCGCGATGCTCGAAGGCGGCGTGCCGATCTTCGTGGGCGCGGATATCGTCGGAGCAGTGGGCGTGTCGGGCGTGAAGTCGGATCAGGATGCACAGATCGCGAAGGCGGGCATCGCGGCGCTGGGCATCGAGAACGTCTGATCGGCGGCAGCGCGCTTCCTTCCATCAGTCGCGGCAAACGAAAACGGCACGCCTTCCGTGGAAGCGCGTGCCGTTTGCTCGATCATCATTTGCGTGGCATGCCTGAGAGGCATATCGCACAAGCGCGGGAACCAAAAAAAGCGGCTTCGCTTGCTATCGACGACTGGCTGGTGTTTGCACGAAGGGGTCTAAATTCTCGCGTGCAAGTCGTCCTCGCTGGCTAAGGCCAAACACCTCTTGGCGAGGTGGTCCCCACAATACCCGGTAGTAACGCTGTTCTTGCCTGACTGCCGCCTTACTTCGTCAGGATCAGTTTGCCCAGACGTGTCGCGCGCAACTGATAGGTCTCCCCGTTATGCACGATGCTCACATGGCTGCGTCCCTGCAGCAGCGCGTCGCTCCTGAGCGAGCGTTCAACATTGCTGTCCGCTGCGTGGGCAACGTGAACCGTAGTCACGGTGGTCGCTTTAGGGCGGGTGATCGCGGCGTCGCGGACAGCCGGGCGGCGCAGCCTGAGCGTGGAGGATCGCGGCGTGTCAGTCATGTCGGAATGTGCGTTCGTTGATTCGATGGTCTATAGTAAATGATAACTATTCCTATTTGCAAACAGACTTTCCGATTGAAGCGCAAAACTCGATAGGCAATCTCGATGCAGCAGCGACACAGTCTCTGCCGCGTCGGAGAAACGCTCAATGCAGCGGGCTTTCGTCTTTGCGCGCGTGCACGAACTGGCGAATCAGCCGCACGGTATCGATATCCGATTCGCGATAAGCCGACTTCACGATCTCCTGCGTCTGACGCTCGTCGGGCGTCGCGTTCTCGTTCTCGGGCAGCGTCGTGCTGTAGGTGAAGCGCAGGAATAGCTGAAGCGCGTCAGGCTGCTCGATGGCCATCGTGAGCGAGCCGCCGACGTACTCCGCAGTCGGCAGGATGTCATAGCGCACGCTCGAACCGGGCGTGAGCGTTACGCGATCGCGCACGGTGGCCTGGCCGTAGTGCAGCTCGCGCTCCATCGTGTCGCCATCGCGCGAGAGGATGTCGCAGCTATCCAGCCCCAGCACGAACAACTGCGGCTGCTCCGCACGCAGGACGAGCCCTTCCCAAAGCTGTTCGGGCGTGAGCGACTCGACGAGCGGGTTGAGCGGATCGTTGATCTGGATAAGGTGTTCGAAATTCAAGACGACGGTTTCCTTGGACGTTCGTGGTGCCTGCGATGCATCACTGCGGCGTGAGCCCGGAGTCGATGCGAATCGCGCCGGACAGGACCTTGTGCATCGGGCACGCATTGGCAATTTGCAAGAGCCGTTCCCGCTGTTCACCGGACAACGCGCCCTGAAGCGCGATGCGGCGATCGATGTTCGTGCCTTCCGCTGTGCTTTTCATCGACAACTCGACGTGGACGGCTTCCAGCGGCCATTCCTTGCGCTTCGCGTACATCTTCAGCGTGATGGACGTGCACGCGCCGAGGCTCGCGAGCAGCAGTGAAGCCGGTTCCGGGCCAGTGTCGCCGCCGCCGATGCTGGCCGGCTCGTCGGCGATCCACGCGTGTGTGCCATCCGCGAGGCGGACCTGATAGTCGATATTGCCGATGTCGGCGGTCACGGAAGGTCCGGCCATGCGTTGCTCCTCGTTGTAATAGGGGACTGCAAGAATGACGAAAACGGTGCGGCAAGAACGGTCATTGTGACGCAATGTGTCCGTTCATGCCGCACCGTCTCGTTGATTCCGCTCCAGTACGTGGGCGACGGCGCTCAGTGCGTGATCGCGCCCATCCGGCCTGCCTGAAAGTCCACCACGGCCTGACGGATTTCGTCCTCGGTGTTCATCACGAAGGGGCCGTAGCGCACGACCGGCTCCTTCAGCGGCACGCCGCCGATCAGCAGAAGCTCGACCGGCTCATCACCGGCGGCGAGTGCGATCGTATCGCTGTCGTCGCGAAAGATCACCATTTGCTGCGCACGCACCGGCTGGCTTTGCGGGCCGTACAGCCCCGTGCCCGACAGCGGATAGGCGAACACGCGGTAATCGCGCGGCACGGCCAGCTCGATCTTCGCACCGGGCTTCAGCGAAAAGTGCTGATACAGGATCGGCGTGCGCGTTTCGATGGCGGCTTTCACGCCGAGTGCCTCGCCCGCAATGACCTTCACACTGACCTTTCCGTCTTCGCTCGTCGCGACGGGAATCTGCGTCGACGGAATCTCCTGATAGTGCGGCGCGATCATCTTGTCGCGGCGCGGCAGGTTCACCCAGAGCTGCAGGCCGTGTACGCGGCCGCCGCGGCGTGTGAATTCCTCGGCCGGCATTTCGCTATGCACGACGCCCGCGCCGGCGGTCATCCATTGCACGTCGCCGGGCCGCAGCGTGCCCGAATGCCCCGCCGAATCCTTGTGGCCGAACTCGCCTTCGAGCATGTACGTCACGGTTTCGAAGCCGCGGTGCGGGTGATCGGGTGCGCCCTTCGCCTCGCCGGGGGCATAGTCGGCGGGCCCCATCTCGTCGAGGAGAAGGAACGGGTCGAAATCCATCAGAAGACGGGTCGGAAACGGGCGATGCACGACGAACCCGCCGCCTTCGATGGTGCGGGTCGCCGGAATGATGCGTTCGATGCTGCGGCTGATGGACATGGTTGCCTCGCGTCGCGGATACAGAAGTAAGGGAATAGCGATGAATTTGAAACACTGGTCTATTATATGGGCCGCGTTTCGCGGTAAAAGACGCTGCGGCGCAATGGATTGTCGCGCTGGCGATAACGAACGCGTCAATCCGAATTCCCAGCCTCAACGAGCGACCATGAAAGCCGACTCGCATGACCTGAACGATCTGATGTATTTCTCGCACGTGGTCGAACACGGCGGATTTTCAGCTGCCGAGCGCGTGCTCGGCATCTCGAAGTCGCGACTGTCGCGGCGTGTGTCCGAGCTCGAGGCGTCGCTCGGCGTGCGGCTGCTGCAACGCTCGACGCGCAAGCTCGCGCTGACCGAAGCCGGACAGCTTTTCTACCAGCACTGTCAGGCGATGCTCGCGGAAGCGCAGGCGGCGGTCAATGTCGTGCAAAGCCTGCGCGATTCGCCGCGCGGAACGGTGCGCGTGAGCGTGCCGGTGACGATCGCGCAGACGTTTCTCTCCGCGGTGATGCCTGATTTCATGCATCGCTATCCGGAGGTGCGCATCGTTTTGCGCGTGACGAATCGTGTCGTCGATCTGTTCGAGGATGCGATCGATGTGGCGCTGCGCGTGCGCTCGGAGCCGCCCGCGAGCTCGAACGTCGTCGCACGGCCGTTGTGGCGCACGGAGCAGATGCTCGTCGCGGCGCCGTCGCTGCTCAAGTCGAATGCGCCGCCGATGACGCCCGCCGAGCTCGCCCAATACGACACGATCGACACGCCGTCCGCCGATGGCCGCCACGTCTACCGGCTGATCGCGCCTGACGGCACGCGCCACGAGTTCGAGCACGAGCCGCGGCTCGTCACGGCGGACCTGTCGATGATCCGTGAAGCCGTGATGCGCGGCGTCGGCATCGCGGCGCTGCCAGAAATGATGTACGGCGCGCCGCTGCGAACGGGCCAACTCTCGCCGGTGATGCCGGGCTGGACGTTTCCGTCGCCGCAACTCTATGCAGTCTTTCTGTCGCGCCAGGGCATGGTCCCGGCAGTGCGCGCGTTTGTCGATTTTCTCGTGGAGTCGATCGGCAGCGGCCAGCGCTTCCCAGGAGAATGTCCTGTTCAGGAAGCGCCCGAACGGGAAACAGTTTGACCGCATCGGCGTCTGTCATTGGTTTATGACATTGAAGCGCGCGTTTGCGATGGTCAGATTCAATTGATGGCGAGCAGTCGCAGCGGTATATTGAAGCTCCCTTCGCTAAGGAGCTCCTTATGCGAAAACTCACGGCTGCTCTGATAGTTAGCCTGATAGGGTTGATTGCGCTGTCCGTGTCGACCACGGCTGCCGCATGTGACGGGACTTCCGGTTCTGGCTACTCGAACCCAAAGTGACCGCCTCACCCGAATGCGCCGAGTGCGCACGAAAAAAGGCCTTCATCTGACGATGAAGGCCTTTTACTTTGAGGCTTGCGCGAGCGCTTACTTGCCGCTCTTCGGCTCCGTGACGAAACCGATCTTCGTGAGTCCGCCGGCCTGCGCCGCCGACATCAGATCGGCGACTTTCTCGTAGGCCACCTGACGGTCCGCGCGCAGATGGATCTCCGGCTGCGGATTCTGCTGCGATGCCTGCGCGATGCGCGCCTCGAGCGTCGCTTCGTCGATCGGCTGATCGTCCCACAGCGTCGTGCCGTCGGCTTTGATCGCGATATTTACGTGCGCGGGCTTCTCGTCCTGCGGCTGGCTGCTCGCGTGCGGCAGGTCGATCTTCACCGCGTGATGCATGGCCGGGATCGTGACGAGGAAGATGATCAAGAGAACCAGCATGACGTCGACGAGCGGCGTCATGTTGATCTCGCTCATCATGCCGTCGTCTTCATCTCCGGCGAAAGGGCTCATGGCCATGATGCGAACCTCCGCGCTTACGACGCGCGCGTCGCGAGACGCAGGCTGTCTGTCGAGGCGTTCGTCGCGCGCTTGGTCGACGAGAGCTTCGAGCCCGTGACGAAGAATGCGTGCAGGCCGTGCGCGAAGCGGTTCAGCTTCGTGACGATGCCCTTGTTCGCGCGGGTGAGGGCGTTGTAGCCGAGCACAGCCGGAATTGCGACGAAGAGGCCGAACGCGGTCATGATGAGCGATTCGCCGACGGGGCCCGCGACCTGATCGATCGACGTCTGGCCTGTCGCGCCGATCGTCAGAAGCGCGTGATAGATACCCCAGACGGTGCCAAAAAGACCGACGAACGGCGACGTGGACCCGATCGACGCGAGCACCGCGAGACCCGCCTGCATGCGGCCGACGCCTTCATCCATCACGTCCTTGAGGCAGCGCGTGATCCAATCCGACACGTCCATGCGGTCGTGCAGATGCGGCTGCGTCTGATGATGATGGTCGGCGGCTTCCTGTCCGGCGAGCGCGAGCGCGAGGAACGGGTTGTCCGCGGGGCTGGACGACTGGCTGCCGAGCTTCTTGATCCCGTCGTTGAAGTCGTCGGAATGCCAGAACGCCTGTTCGGCGTTCTTGGTCAGGCGCTTCAGGCGCACGACATTCCATGCTTTCACGATGATCACCGTCCACGAAAGCACCGACATGATGACGAGCGCGAGCGCGATGCCCCGCGTCACGAAGTCGCCTTGCGCCCAGACGTGCGCAATCCCGTAGTTTTGCATTTTCCCGTTCCTTCTCTGAATCTAAAAAAATCGATCAGTCGTTCAGACTGAAAACGAATGGCACCGTGGCGGTCGCGCGAATCGCTTCGCCATTTTCCTTATAGGGGCTGCACGCGCTGCCGCGTACGGCCTCGAGCGCCGCGTCGTCGAGCCGCGACGAACCGCTGCTCTTTTGCAGCGTGACGTTTTCGATTTTGCCGGACAGCCCCACCGTCAGCCGGATGACAGCCGTGCCGGTTTCGCCGCGGCGCCTGGACATCGACGGATAGTCTGGCTGCGCGATGTTACAACTGAGGTGCGCGACGTTCTTCGGCGCGGCGAGATCCATGCTCGGCTTGCCGATGGCGGGCGCGGCGGGCGCGGCGGGCTGCGGCGCGGGCTGCGGCGGGGCGGGCGGCGTGGGTTCGGGCGCAGGCGCGGCAATTTGCGAGGGCGCCTCGGCGACCGGCATCGGCGTGGGCTTCGGCTCGACTTTCGGCTTGACCTTCGGCTTGGGCTGCGGCTTCGGAACGGGCTGCGGAACCGGCTTCGGCGGCGGCGGCGTTTCGACGGCGACCGGCTGCGGCGCCGGCTGCGGCGTTTCGCTGATCAGTTGGGCGGTGATCGATTTGGCTTCGATCGGGCGCGGCAGCGGCTCGCGGTGCATCGTCAGCGCGACGCCCAGAAGCGCGGCGTGAATGATGACGACAGCGGCGCACGCCGCGACGACGCGCGGATTGGCGTTTGCGGCTGGCGCGGTCTGAAACGCGGCGGGAGTGGTGGTCGGGGACTGCATTGTTATTGGGTGCCTGCGGTACTGCGTGAATGCTTGCTGGTGAGGCTGCCTTTCAACTCAGAGTCCAACGACAGCGCAGGCACGGTGCAAAAGAAACCAAGCGACGTCATGTTCGAAAAATCAGCAGGGAAATGAACAGGGTGGCCACGAAACCGATCAGCAGTTCCATCTTTCCCTCCAGGGGTAAGGGGTTGCTCGGCTGGCTCGAAGTGACCGGAAGTTCGAAGGTAACCTGGCTTGCTGGAGACGAGAAACGACTTGACGGCGCGACCGGACAAGCCGCGGGCGCCGTCGTTGTGCTGCGTCACGGCCGCGCGGGACGCTTCAGGCGGCCTGGCGTTCGTAGAACGTGAGGGGTGCCACGTGTTCGCGCTGCTCGACCCCGCAGCGGGACGAACACACACCGCTTTCTGCCATCACGTCGCGAACGCTCGGCTCGCATTTTCCGCAGCACAGCGCCACGCCGAGCTCGAATTGCAGTTCGTCGAAAGAGTCCAGTCCCTCGGCGATAGCGGCGCGGATCTTTCGGTCGGACACTGATTTGCAGACACAGACAATCATGATCGTTCGCGATAGCTTGCGTTAATGCGAATTATTATCATTCGTTATGCGCGCCTTTGCAAGCGGGGTTCTGTGTTTTTTGTAACACAGCGCGCAAGTAGGCGGGTTTATTGCCAGGCGTCTTGTCCGGCGGGCGAAAGCGCGCGTGTGAAAGAGCGCGGCGCGAGGAAAACCCTCAGACGATGTCGGGTTCAGCGAGACGCGTTCGGCGTGATGGGATATCCACATGCTCGACTTTCGCGTCGAGTTGAAGCAGGGCCGCGGCGAGCTGGCGCTGAGTTTCGCCATCGGCGGTGGAATAGAAGCGGGGCAGGGTTTCGGGTGGCGTGCTCACGCTTTTCTGCGCATGCGCGTCCAGCAGGCGATCGAGTTGCCGAGCGATCGCCACGCTCGTATCGATGATCTGCAGTCGCTCCCCGGCGATGTCACGAATCGCGCGATCGAGAAAAGGGTAATGCGTGCAGCCGAGCACGAGCGTGTCCGCCCCGGCGTCGAGCATGGGCGCGAGATAGCTTTCGAGCAGCGCCATCAGCGCGGGCGACGACGTGTCGCAACGCTCGACGGCCTGAACCAGCCCATGTCCCGCCTGACAGATGAACCGGCAATCTCCCGCGTACCGGTCGAGCAGTGACTGAAAGCGCGCGGAGCGCAATGTGACGGCCGTGGCGAGTACGCCGACCACACGCGACTTCGACACAGCCGCCGCGGGCTTCACCCCCGGCTCGACGCCGACGAGCGGAATCGGCAGGCGCTCACGCACGAGCGCGATCGACTGGGCGGTGGCGGTATTGCATGCGACGACGAGCGCCTTCGCGCCTTGCCCGACGAGCCATTCGCCGATCGCCATCGTGCGGTCGACGATGAAATCGTCGTCGCGCTCGCCGTAGGGCGCGTGGCGCGAATCAGCGACGTAGATCAGACGTTCGTGCGGCAGCGTCGCGCGTACGGCGCGAAGCACCGACAACCCGCCGAGACCGGAATCGAAAATGCCGACCGGCGCGCTCGCGTCTGACGCGGCACGCCCGTTCGGCTTCTGGGAAGGCACTGCGCCGGGCATGCGGTTACTCGTGATCGCCCATCATGGTCTGCTGGTAGTTCTGGATGCCGACCTTGTCGATCAGATCGAGTTGCGTTTCCAGCCAGTCGATGTGCTCTTCGGTGTCGTGCAGGATCTTTTCGAATATTTCGCGCGAGACGAAGTCGCGCACCGACTCGCAATACGCGATGGCTTCCTTGCAGGTGGACTGGGAAATCTGCTCGAGCTTCAGATCGCATTCGAGGATTTCCTTGGTCTCTTCACCGATCAGCAGCTTGTGCAGGTCCTGCAGATTCGGCAGTCCGTCTAGCATGAACACGCGCTGGATCAGCCAGTCGGCATGCTTCATCTCGCCGATCGATTCGTCGTACTCGTGCTTGTTCAGCTTCTCGAGGCCCCAGTGCTGATACATCCGGGCGTGCAGGAAGTATTGATTGATCGCGGTCAGTTCGTTCTTCAACTGCGCGTTCAAAAATTCGATGACTTTCGCGTCGCCTTGCATGATTTTGATTCCTGTTCTAAACGTGGGGCTTTTGAAAAGATAAACCTTGAGCGTGGCAATGCCAAGGTTGAGAAGAAATTTTTTGTTTCGATGAAACCGGGAATGAAAACCTTTCTCAGCTGGCGGCGTTGCAAAGAAAAGAGCCGGGTGGATCGCCCGGCTCGTGCCCATCAGTAGCGGTGGCAAACCGCCGTCAAGCGGCAATCAAGCCGTCGCGACCGGAATTTTGCCGATCTTCGCCTGCCATTCTGCGGGGCCCGTCTTGTGGACCGACGTGCCGGTCGAATCGACGGCGACCGTCACCGGCATGTCCTGCACGTCGAATTCATAGATCGCTTCCATGCCGAGGTCTTCGAACGCGAGCACCTTCGCCTCGCGGATCGCCTTTGATACGAGATACGCCGCGCCGCCGACCGCCATCAGATACGCGGCCTTGTGATTCTTGATCGCCTCGATCGCGACCGGGCCGCGCTCGGCCTTGCCGATCATCGAGATGAGGCCGGTTTGCGCGAGCATCATCTCGGTGAACTTGTCCATGCGGGTGGCCGTGGTCGGGCCCGCCGGGCCGACGGCTTCGTCGCGCACCGGATCCACCGGACCGACGTAGTAAATCACGCGGTTCGTGAAATCCACCGGCAGCTTTTCGCCCTTGGCGAGCATGTCGGCGATGCGCTTGTGCGCGGCGTCGCGGCCCGTCAGCATCTTGCCCGACAGGAGCAGCGTCTGACCCGGCTTCCACGACGCGACTTCTTCCGGCGTCAGCGTGTTCAGATCGATGCGCTTGCTGGTTTCCGTGTTCGGCGCCCAGGTGACCTTCGGCCATGCGTCGAGCGGCGGCGCTTCGAGCTTCGCCGCGCCCGAGCCGTCGAGCGTGAAGTGCGCGTGGCGCGTGGCCGCGCAGTTCGGGATGATCGCGATGGGCTTCGACGCCGCGTGCGTCGGCGCCGCCATGATCTTCACGTCGAGCACGGTCGCGAGGCCGCCGAGACCTTGCGCGCCGATGCCGAGCGCGTTCACTTTCTCGTGCAGTTCGACGCGCAATTCTTCGATCCAGTCCTGCGGTCCGCGCGCGATGACGTCCTGAATATCGATCGGGTCCATCAGCGATTCCTTCGCCATGACCATCGCCTTTTCAGCAGTGCCGCCAATGCCGATGCCGAGCATCCCCGGCGGGCACCAGCCGGCGCCCATCGTCGGCACGGTCTTCAGAATCCAGTCGACGATCGAATCCGACGGATTCAGCATCGCGAACTTCGACTTGTTCTCCGAGCCGCCGCCCTTGGCCGCGACCTGGACGTCGACCTTGTCGCCCGGCACGATCTCGTAGTGGATCACGGCCGGCGTGTTGTCCTTCGTGTTCTTGCGGCCGCCTTCGGGCGGACTTACGATCGATGCGCGCAGCACGTTGTCCGGGTTCAGGTAACCGCGGCGCACGCCTTCGTTGATCATGTCGGTGACCGACATCGTCGCGCCGTCCCAGCGCACATCCATGCCCACTTTCACGAACACCGTGACGATGCCCGTATCCTGGCAGATCGGGCGCTTGCCTTCGGCGCACATGCGGCTGTTGGTCAGGATCTGCGCGATCGCGTCTTTCGCGGCGGGGCTCTCTTCCAGCTCGTAGGCGCGGCCGAGCGCCTGAATGTAGTCGAGCGGATGGTAGTAGCTGATGTATTGCAGCGAATCGGCGATGCTCTGAATCAGGTCTTCCTGCTTGATGACGGTCATGGCTTGGGCTCTGGGGGACGAAATTTTTGCGTGCGTTCTATCGGACGCTTCAGTCGAGCGCGCTTCGGGGCGCGATGGTCTCGCTGTGAAAGTGCTTCGGATGCGTGTGCGTGGTCAGCCGGTCGACGTACGCCATGATGAGCGCGGAAACGAGGAACGCGACGTGGATGACAACCTGCCACAACACCGTGTGGAACGTGTGCTGGTCAGGGTTGATGAAGGTTTTCAGCAGGTGGATCGACGAGATGCTGATGAGCGCCATCGACAGCTTCACTTTCAGCACGCCCGCGTTGACGTGATCGAGCCACTCGGGTTCGTCGGGATGACCTTCGACGCCGAGGCGCGACACGAAAGTCTCATACCCGCCGACGATCACCATGATGAGCAGATTGGAGATCATCACCACGTCGATCAGGCCGAGGACCACGAGCATGATGTTGGTTTCGTCGAGCGTCATTGCGTGCGTGACGAGGTGCCACACTTCCTTCAGGAACAGCACGACGTAGACGCCTTGCGCGACGATGAGGCCCAGGTAGAGCGGCACCTGGAGCCAGCGGCTCATGAAGATGACTTTCGGCAGCACTTTCATCGAGCCGGACTGAGGGGGCGAGGCGGGAGAATGCTTGGGAGCGGACATGGGCGGCTTTTCAGTCGAGGCAGGTCGGACCGGACACGATGACAGGCGAATATGACGAACAAAACGTGCGATGCGCCGGCAAACGCGCGCTTGAGCGCAATTGCGGTGTCAGGAAGCCCGTTATTGTAGCGCGTCACCCGGCGCGCCTGCCGAAAGCTTTCAGAATTCGCTTAACGGTTGAGCCGTTCCTGAAGGACCGTTTCCCGCGGCACGGAGCCGGCGGAGCGCGGTTTGAGGCTCGCGAGCGCGATGCCCGTCACGACACACGCGAGCGCGACGCCGTGCGCGAGCGTCGGCCGCTCGTCGAGGAAAGCGATGCCGTAGAGCGCCGCCGCGACGGGCAGAACGGCACAGAACACGCCGGCGAGACTGCCGTCGACGTGACGTATGCCTTTCATCCACAGCCAGAAGGAGAAGACACTGGCGGAGAGTCCATACCATAAGACGAGCGCCCACGTGTCCCAGGCGACGCTGGCCCAGTCGAAGTGCGCGAGCGAGGTCGCGCCCGATCCGACGACGGGCAGCATCAGCAGCAGACCGATGGCGTGCGTGTACGCGCAGATGTCGATGGCGGGCAGCGTCTGCGTGAGACGGCGCGACAGGATCACGTAAAGCGATTCGCAGCACACCGCGCCGAGCACCATCAGATTGCCGGGCAACGAGCTCGCGCCCGTGTCGCCGGCCTGAGCGACGTTGATGACGAGCACGCCCGCGATAGCCAGCCCGATCGACGCGAGCGCGCGGCCGCCCGGCTTCTCTTTCAGGAAGATCCACGCGAAGAGCGCGACCACGGCCGGGATCGTGCTCGTGATGACGCCCGCCGCGACCGCGCTCGTGCGCGCGACGCCGTTGAGCATCAGCAACGTGAATCCGAACGTGCCGAACAACGCCTGCAGGAAAAGATTGATCCACTCGCCGCGCGCGACGCGCTTCATCTTCGACCAGCGCAGGAGCGGCCAGAGCACCGCCAGCGCAATCACGAAGCGCAGCAGGGCGAAGAGCGGCACGGGAACGAAAGCGACGATCGACTTGCCGATGCCGACGTTGCTTCCGACGAGCAGCATGGCGCCGATGAGTAAGAGGGCGTAGCGATTCAAGCTGGATACCGCGCGCATAGTTCAGTTACGATTGTGGGGACGCATTGTAGAAGCCCCGCGGACTCCGTGTATACCCCGTGCCCGTTGGATCGGCCACGTAAGAAGCGGGTAAGTTCAACGGCTTATCTTGAAATCAATGCAGGATGTCATGGGCGCGCGAATGTGACCTGACATGCTGTTCGTGCCGCCCCGGCACGGTTCAAGGAGACAAGGTCGGACACGGGAACGCCGCGCGCATCCCGCGTTCGAACCTCATAAACATGCGGCGCACGCAACCCATTCAGCGATGTGCGCGCCGCCGGATTTTGGAAACACCATCAGGAGAGGTTGTCGATGTCTGCGATCGAATCGGTTCTTCAGGAAAAACGTGTGTTCCCGCCGTCAGCCAAGGCAACTGCGGGCGCCGCAATCTCCGGCATGGACGCCTACAAGGCGCTTGTAGCGGAAGCGGAGCGTGATTACGAAGGCTTCTGGGCGCGCGTCGCGCGCGAGACGCTCGCCTGGCACAAGCCCTTCACGAAGGTGCTGGACGAATCGAAGGCGCCGTTCTACACGTGGTTCGAGGACGGCGAGCTCAATGCGTCGTACAACTGTCTCGACCGTCACGTCGAAGCGGGGCGTGGCAACGAGAACGCGATCATTTTCGAAGCCGACGACGGCACCGTCACCAACGTCACCTATGCGGAGCTGCTCGAGCGCGTCTGCCGCCTCGCCAATGCGCTCAAGAAGCGCGGCGTCAAGAAAGGCGACCGCGTGGTGATCTATCTGCCGATGTCGGTGGAAGGCGTGGTCGCGATGCAGGCGTGTGTGCGCATTGGAGCCACGCATTCGGTCGTGTTCGGCGGCTTCTCGTCGAAGTCCCTCAACGAACGTCTCGTCGATGTCGGGGCGGTCGCGCTCATCACCGCCGACGAGCAGATGCGCGGCGGCAAGGCCCTGCCGTTGAAGAGCATCGCCGACGAAGCGCTCGCCGCGGGCGGCTGCGAGAAAGTGAAGGACGTCATCGTGTATCGCCGCACGGGCGGCAAGGTCGCATGGACCGAAGGCCGCGACGTGTGGCTGCACGAGCTCGTCGAGAACGAACCGGCGAAGTGCGAGCCGGAGTGGGTGAGCGCGGAGCATCCGCTCTTCATCCTCTATACGTCGGGTTCGACGGGCAAGCCCAAGGGCGTGCAGCACAGCACGGCGGGCATCCTGCTGTGGGCCGCGCAGACGATGAAGTGGACCTTCGACGTGAAACCGGGCGATGTCTTCTGGTGCACGGCGGATATCGGCTGGATTACCGGGCACAGCTACATCGCCTATGGACCGCTCGCGATCGGCGCGACGCAGGTGATGTTCGAAGGCGTGCCGACATATCCGCACGCGGGCCGTTTCTGGGAGATGATCGCGCGCCACAAGGTCACGATCTTCTACACGGCGCCCACGGCCATCCGCTCGCTCATCAAGGCGTCGGAAGCGGACGAGAAGGTGCATCCGAAGAGTTTCGACCTGTCGACGCTGCGCATTCTCGGCACCGTGGGCGAGCCGATCAATCCGGAAGCGTGGATGTGGTATCACGAGAACGTCGGCAAGGGGCAATGCCCGATCGTCGATACATGGTGGCAGACCGAAACCGGCGGCCACATGATCACGCCGCTGCCGGGCGCGACGCCGCTCGTGCCGGGATCGTGCACGCTGCCGTTGCCGGGCATCATGGCGGCGATCGTCGATGAGACCGGCCAGGACGTGCCGAACGGGCAGGGCGGCATTCTGGTCGTGAAGCGCCCCTGGCCGTCCATGCTGCGCAACGTCTGGGGCGATCCGAAGCGCTATCAGACGAGCTACTTCCCCGAGGAACTCGGCGGGAAGCTGTATCTCGCCGGCGACGGCGCGGTGCGCGACAAGCAGACCGGCTACTTCACGATCATGGGCCGTATCGACGACGTGCTGAACGTCTCCGGTCACCGTCTCGGCACGATGGAAATCGAGTCGGCGCTGGTCGCCAATCCGATGGTCGCGGAAGCGGCGGTCGTCGGCCGGCCGGACGATACGACGGGTGAAGCCGTGGTCGCGTTCGTCGTGCTGAAGCGCACGCGTCCGGAGGGCGACGAAGCGAAGCAGATCGCGACCGAGTTGCGCAACTGGGTCGGCAAGGAAATCGGCCCGATTGCGAAGCCGAAGGACATCCGCTTCGGCGAGAACCTGCCGAAGACGCGCTCGGGCAAGATCATGCGTCGCCTCTTGCGCTCGCTCGCGAAGGGCGAGGAAATCACGCAGGACGTGTCGACGCTGGAAAACCCCGCCATCCTCGATCAGCTCGGCGAAGCGCGCTGATCTCGCGACGGCCGCTGCCCGATGCGGGCGCGGTCGATCCTTATTGCCGATGCCATGCGGTTTTGTTAAAAAGCCGCATGTCCGATTTCTCCCCGACGCCCGCCGCACCGCCGCCCGTATCGGCGGCGATGGCGCGCGCGCATCGACGCTACTGGCGTTTCAACGTCGCGCTGATTGCCGTGCTGATGACGATCGGCTTTGTCGTCTCCTTCGGCGTGCCGCTTTTCGCGCAGCGTTTCCAGCACGCGCGCGTTGCGGGCTTTCCGCTGCCGTTCTACTTCGGCGCGCAGGGCGCGATTCTCGTCTATGTCGCGCTGATCCTCGTCTATATCGTGCTGATGCAAGTCGCCGATGCGCGTTTGCTGCGCGCCGCCCGATCGGAACAGGGCGACGCGGCATGAAGCTCACGAACCGGCTCATCCTTTCCTACGCGCTCTATACGCTCGGCTTTTTGCTTTTCATCTTCCTGATGGAGCGCATCGAGCGCACGACGGGGCCGGGCATGTGGATCGGCTACGTGTTCCTGTTCGTGCCGATCGCGGTGTATGCGGTGATCGGACTCCTGTCGCGCACGTCCGATCTCGTCGAATACTATGTGGCCGGGCGGCGCGTGCCGTCCGCGTTCAATGGCATGGCGACCGCCGCGGACTGGCTCTCGGCCGCGTCGTTCATCGGTCTGGCGGGCTCGATCTACGCGAGCGGCTACGATGGCCTCGCCTATGTGATGGGCTGGACGGGCGGCTACTGCCTCGTCGCGTTCCTGCTCGCGCCCTACGTGCGCAAGCTCGCGCGCTACACGATCCCCGATTTTCTCGGCACGCGCTTCTCCAGCAATCTCGTGCGCGCGCTCGCGGCGGTCGCGGCGATTCTCTGTTCGTTCGTGTACCTGGTCGCGCAGATCCAGGGCATCGGATTGATCGCGTCGCGCTTCATCGGCATCGAGTTTTCGATCGGCATCTTCTGCGGCCTCGCGGGCATTCTCGTGTGCTCGTTTCTGGGCGGGATGCGCGCGGTGACATGGACGCAGGTCGCGCAATACATCATCCTCATCAGCGCGATGCTGATTCCGGTGTCGATGATCGCCCATCGCGAAGGGCTGGGCTGGTTTCCGCAATTCAACTATGGGCGCGTGATGGAGCGCGTCGAAGCGCTCGAGCGGGCCGTCGCCGTCTCACCCGAGGAAGCGCGCGTGCGTGCCGATTATCAGCGTCAGGCCGCGCGGATTCAGCAGCGCATCGACGCGTTGCCGCGGTCGTTCCACGACGAGCATGCGCGGCTCGTTGCCGAGATTGCCGAATTGCGGCGGCACAACAGCCCGCTGCGCGAGATCAACGAGCGTGAGCGCGAGCTCGCGGCGTTTCCGCGCGATCCCGCCGATGCGCAAGCCAAATGGTCGCGCGAACGCGACGCGCTGATCGATCGCCTCGCCGCGCCCGTGCCGATGACCGAGGCGTTCGCGCCCGGCTCTTCCGTCGACGAAAGTCCGCGCGTGCATCAGGTGAACTTCCTGTCGTTGCTCTTGTGCCTGTCGATCGGCACGGCGAGCCTGCCCCACATCCTGACGCGCTATAACACGACGACGTCGGTCTCGTCTGCGCGGCGTTCGGTCGGCTGGACACTGTTCTTCGTCGCGCTCTTTTATTTGACGGTGCCGGTGCTCGCCGTGCTGATCAAGCACGAGATATTGACGGGACTGGTCGGTCATCGCTTCGCGGATCTGCCGCAGTGGGTCACGCAGTGGCGGCGCGTGGAGCCGTATCTGATCCGTATCAGCGATGTGAACGGCGACGGCATCGTGCGCTGGGCCGGCATCCAGATGCAGCCGGACATGGTGGTGCTCGCGGCGCCCGAGATTGCCGGATTGCCGTATGTGATCTCCGGCCTGATCGCGGCGGGCGCGCTGGCGGCCGCGCTCTCGACGGCGGACGGCCTGCTGCTCACGATCGCCAACGCGCTGTCGCACGACGTTTACTACTGCATGGTCGATCGCCACGCAACCAGCCAGCGGCGCGTGACGATCTCCAAGATTCTGCTGCTGGGCGTGGCTTTGCTGGCTTCGTATGTGGCGTCGCTCAATGAGGGCAACATTTTGTTTCTCGTGGGCGCGGCGTTTTCTCTTGCGGCGTCGAGTCTCTTTCCGGCGCTCGTGCTCGGCGTGTTCTGGAAGCGGACGACGCAGCGCGGCGTCGTCGCGGGGATGATTGCGGGGCTCGTCGTGTGCGTGTACTACATCGTGTCGACGTATCCGTTCTTCGTGCAGCTGACGGGTTTCGCGGGGCCACGCTGGTTCGGCATCGAGCCGATCAGTTCGGGCGTATTCGGCGTGCCGGCGGGGTTCGCGGTGGCGATCGCGGTCAGTCTTCTGGACCGCAAGCCCGATGCGTACACGCGCGCGCTCGTCGATTACATTCGTCATCCATAGGGGCTGGCGCACGCGCGGGAAGTTGGTATAATCGCGGTCTTCCGGAGAGATGGATGAGTGGTTTAAGTCGCACGCCTGGAAAGCGTGTATAGGGTAAAACCTATCGGGGGTTCGAATCCCCCTCTCTCCGCCAGAATCTTAAGCCCTTGATCATCAAGGGCTTTTTTACGCGCATTGATTTCGATGTGCATAAGCCAGACGCGAACACAGACGCGACCCATCAGCACAGCAGCGTTCGCTTGGTTCCCACCTGCAACCCTGCCCACTTTCATCGTTTTCTTGGCTCGTCCCCGCATCTGCGAGCGCGCATTATCGACGACTCACTTGATAATTCGAAAATTCGGATAACTACGCAAGACGAACGGCGCGCGCGGTCATAGCAAGGCGGGCACGCTATTGACAAGGACTGGGGGAAAGAGAGAAAGGCCGAAAATCGATGTCGTAAGAGTAGTGGGCGCCGGTATGGCTGCGCCTCTAATAATGCTCGATGAACTCTCGCACATGGCAGGGCGCAGCGGCCCATGCAACCCACCTCTTACGACATTCAGAAGGATAGTCGATGCGGGGAAGAAAGGAATCGGATTAGTCGCGTTATGTGAGCGACGAACCTTTCAGCCGCGGTACGACTCAGCGGCGCGCCGGTTTCCGGGCGAACGCCGCAATCGGATCGTCGTCCGGTGTGTTCACTGCGGTCTGAACGGGTGCCTTGTGCGCCGTGTGCTTGATTTTCTGCGGTGCAACAGACTTTTGCGGGTTGCGGACGACTTCCGCGCTGGATACCCAGTGCTCGGTGTATCGCGCGCTGGCGGGTGCGGCGCTCGAAAAGAGCGCCACGGCGACCGGTATCAGGATAATGCTGGGTGTTCGCATGGCTGTGATGTTGGTTTGACGGTACGGCATCGCGAAACGGTGCAGGCGCGGCATGCCGTGTGCCCGGTGTAGAGGAAAAGCCCGTGCGGGGCACGGGCATCGGATCGATCCCGTTCGCGTCCCTGGCGACACGCGAGCGAGGTGAAAAAAGCTCAGTGCGAGGTCATGATCATCTGAGCGGTCTGGTTTTCGGCGTCGTAGTGCAAGGCGGCGTTCGCGGCCTGCGCCTCGTGAATCAGAACTTCGCGCGCGGCTTGGGCGCCTCGCTCATAATCCGATTTCGCCGCGTGTTCCTCGAGGGCGGCGATGAGCGGCAACTGCTCCTCCGCGACCGAACGCATCAGATTCAGAATGTCGCGGCGCATCGATTCGGGATACGAGCAGAGTTGTTCGAAACCGCCGGGCGCCGAAACGATATTCACGAGCGACATGAGCAGCCGGGCGCGGTTGGCGCAATGCTCGCTGATCTGCACCGATTGCGAAAGCGTGACGTAGCCGTTTGCGTCGACGGAAATCTGCAGTTCCTTCATCTTGTGAGTCTCTTGCAAAGAACAGAAGGGCTGCATTTAAGCGGCTTCAGCGGTAAAAAACGCTCGGACGAATCCTATTACCCCTGCGCGCGACGATCCTTTACCTTCGTATGCGATTGCTCACGCAAAGCGTCGCACGAGCGTACGCCAGAAAGCGCGCCAGCGGCCCGGCGCGACGACGCGCGACGCATCCATGTCGCGCTGCCAGGTCGCGTTTTCTCGATCGTCACGCGCCGACGTGACCAGTGTCCCGAAGTACATGGCGAAGCTCCTTTGCGGGTATCGATGACGGAAGGCGTCGCCCTGCGCGACAGCCATCCGCTCAGGATGCCGATGCATCGGCAGCCGCGAAACCCCGATGACGGCGGCCGCCGGATGGATGGGGCGCAGCCGCCGCGCGGAGATGGACGAAAGGACGGCGCGCGAGGCCGAACGAGGCAGCGAGCGCAGGCGCCTGAGCGCCGCGCGCGATTCGTCGCGGGCTGTCTTGTCGAGCCAGCGCACCGCTTCGTCGACGGCGTCCTTGTCTTGCAGCGCCGGCGCGACACGCCGCAACGCTGCCTCGCCCGCGGGCACGTCGTGGAGTCGCACAAGCACGGCCTGCGCCGCGAGCAGTTGCGCCATCGTTGCCTGCTCGAGCTTTTCGCGCCGGTGCTCGAGCGCGGGCATCGTCATAACATTGCGCGGCATCAAAGAAGCGGCGACGAAATTGCATTCGATCACGCAACGAAGTTCATTCCCACGTGGGTGAAGGTCGCGGTGGCGATCGCGCTCGGCCTCGGCACGATGGTCGGCTGGAAGCGCATCGTCGTAACCGTGGGCGAGAAGATCGGCAAGCAGCATTTGACGTACGGGCAGGGCGCGTCGGCTGAAATGGTGGCGATGCTAACGATTGGCGCGGCGGATGCCTGCGGCCTGCCGGTCTCGACGACGCACGTGCTGTCTTCGGGCGTCGCGGGGACGATGGCCGCCAACGGGTCGGGGCTGCAATGGAGCACTGTGCGCAGCCTCGTGCTCGCGTGGGTGTTGAGGCTCCCGGCCTCGATCGCGCTGGCGGCCGGCCTTTACTGGGCCTTCCGACATCTCTTCTGAGGCCTGGAAGTTCAGGCGTTCGCAGGGCGGCCGGTCTTGACCGTTTCGAGCGCTTTGATCGCTTCGATGAGACGCTTTTCGGGCGCGGCGTCGAGCATAGCCAGCGCGGCGCGCAGAAGTTCGCTCTTCTTCACGCGCACGCCGTTCTTCTGGCACTTCTCCTTGAGCGTGGCGATCTTCGCGTAGTCCGATTTAGGCATCGTGAAGCTGTCGCGCACGACCTTTTCCTTTTTCACGCGTCTGGGTTTTGCGTCGGACTTGGGCTGACTCTCGACGGTCTTCTTCGCTGCGGCGGCTTCGACCGAAGAGGTCTTCGCGGCCGGCTTTGCGGCGGGCGCTTTCGCGGGTGGTTTCTTCGTAGTCTTCGGCGTCGCGGCGGCCTTTGTATGCGTTTTCTTGCCTGTGTTTTTGTCCACTTTCCCGGGAGCCTCGGTCTTGTCAGCGGCGCGGTTCGGGGAAGGGAACGCCTTCCTGGTCGGTGCCTTGACTTGCGGTGTACTCATCCGTTTTCTCCTCATGTGTGGAGAAAACAGTATATACGGTTTTTAGGCGCGCATTCCCGGTCGCACGGGGGAACGCGGGTCGCCCGGACAGTGGACCGCGTCCCCGCAAAAGCGCCGGCGCGCGGCCGGCGTCGTGGACAAAAACATCTGCCGGGTTATTGCTTTATCGTCCCGGTCGATTGCGACCCCTGCGACTGATTCGGCGACATGCCTTGTTCGCGTTGCTGCATGAGCGTGCCGCTGCCCGATGTGCCGGACTGCACGCCGCCTTGCGACGCATCGCCCGTGCGCGGACTCGGCATCGGCTCGCTCTTGCCTGGCTGCATTTGCTGCTGGCGCTGCATCAACTGATCGCGTGACATTTCCTGCGAAAGCGCCGCAGTGCTGGCGAGCGCGAGAAGCGCGCCGGCGATCATCATGGGGGTTCTCATATCCGTCTCCTTTGAGGTCGGCGCCAGTCGCGCCGCTTGCATTCTTGTTAGCATCGAACGTGCCGCGCTGAAGTCGCATTAGGATTGTCCTTATTTATGTCTGAAACGACGATAAAGGCCGATAAACGGATAGCATATTCAACAGGCAATCAAGGGCGCGGTCTATTACAATTCGCGATCCAAACAATCTCGAACTCACTGAATCCGACTCAAAGGGCTGAACGCCACGGAGTATTTCATGTCGATCACATTGAACGATTTACTGGAATGGCGCGATCGTTTGCCCGAACCGTCGGGCGAAGAAGCGCAGATGGTGGGCGCGTTGATCACGCGCCGCGAGGCGGAGTTGCGTATCCGTATCGCGGATTTGATCGCGTCGGTCAGCCAGCGAGAAAACTGGAAACTGCAACGCTGCGCGGCAATTGCCCGGCGCGCGGAGCAGGCGCCGATTCACTATCTCGAATCGATTCACAAATTTTTTCAGGATCGCGACGAAGGAACGCATCGTTTCGAAACGCCCGCTGTTCTTTCCGACTTCTTCACGGAAAATCGACCGGAGCCGCAGGTGCCTCGTGCGCCCGTGCAGAAGTCTTTCGTGGCCACTGGCAGAGCCGGCACGCCCGCCCCGATCATCGACCTGCACGGCGTGATGGGCACGCTGGAATCCCGGGTCGCCAATACGCCGGGCATTGCGTGCGGCATACAGGGCATCAGGATCATGCGCATGGTCGCGCTGATGTCGAAAGCGCGCTCCGCCCAGATCGCAAAGTTGAGAATGAGCGGCACGCAGGCGTCTTATCGTCACTCGTGAAGTTCGGCCATTATTCGTCGCGTTCTGATTTCGTCGCTTTAGGTTTTATGGTGTATTACTTGTCGGACCCGCATACCGCATCGGCGTTTCATTGCACTTCGTTTGAAACGGCGGGGGTATTGCCTATACTTCATTCGACGGCTTACTGGATCGAAAACTAATGGCCGTCGTTCGTCATGCAGAATAATCGCGTTCTGCATTCAGGAAACTCGAATAACACATGTTGCGGTCCTGTTTTCCGCCAAGGTCACTGCATGACGGCGGGTCCTGAAAATGGATCTGCCAGGGAGCCATCGTGAAAAGTCTGCTGAGCAGAAGAGGGAGCTTGCTCGACAATGCGCCATCGTTTCTGGTGCGCCAGAAAGCGCACAATCCAATCCGCTTCCCCGCGCCTGAAATTCACGCGGAAGACGTGCCCAAGAACGAAGAGGTCCCGTTAGCCCCGTCTTCGACGCGCGTGACGCCGCTGCGGCCTGCCGCGGTTCCGCTTCAGCAATCCGGCAAGCAGGCGTTGCAAGCTGCGCAACTCGCCGAGGTCGAATGGCTCGTTCAGCAAGGCTCGCTTTCGACGTTTCGCACATTTCAGAGCTTTGGATATTCCGCGAGTCTGATGTTTTATCCGCGCGAGCTGATTTATTACGCCGTGCTGTATCACGAGGGCGCCGTCTGGCGGGTGCTCAAGGCCGGCGACATCGACGCGGCGGAGCCGGCGTTCCGGCATTTCGTCGAACAGGCAATGCGTCTTGCCGACGCCGAAATGCGGCGCGCGCATCTCGAGGCCCAGAACGAGCAGTTCTCGCGTCTCATTGCGGAGTCCGAGGCACAGATCGAACGCGTGCGTGTCGATCTGCATCGAGGCGGCGAGCAGGATCAGGAAGTCGCGCTCAAGCAGCAGGAAGTGCGCAAGGCGCTCGCGCAACTGGAAGGGCGACGCGTCGCCGCGCAGACGCAACTAAACAAACTACAGCGCCAACGTCATCAACTCGATGCGACCATCAACGAGAGCGTGCCGCATCTGCCGCCCATACGGTGACATTCCGTCAGATTCATCCGAAGAAAACGTTCCGATCTCGCGTAGAATCGCCCCTTCGTGCAGCTAGTCGATTCTTTCGGCATACTCCGCAACGAACTTCGCAATGTATGTGCTGAGCCCGCGTCCGGCGCGGGCGAGTTGCTTCATTTCCTCGACGCGCGTGCGACCGGGCACGCGATAGTCATACAAGTATGTCCCGCCGCTGACGAAGCGCACCTTGATGCCGTCGCGCAGGATGTCGAATGCTTCGACGCCCGAATTGCCGGCTAGATTTCGATAGGGTTGCATGGCGTCTTCAAGCCGAAACGTGCGCAAACGATTGCGCGTTCAAGGCTGGCCTAAAGTTTCATCGGCCGGGACCGTTAAGGGTGTCATGGATAAAGATCAATTCCCGTTCCTCGACTCGGACGACCCACACTTTCAGCACGCACGCGCGCTGAGCCTCTCGGTGGGTGCGATTCGACGTGCGCAGGGCAAGTGCAGTCCCAACGACTTCCCGGTCGGCTCGCTCGAATGGCACTTCGCCATCGAGGACTTCGCGGGCGACGTCCTGCGCGCGCTGATGGACGAGACCGAAAACATCGACATTCAAGTCGGAGAGCGTCCGCGCGATTGAACGCGCGCACGCCCTTTGCACCTTCCTGCCGCCATTGCGCGGCGATCCGCGTTTATAGCTTCACGCCGCCCGCTTCCGGCGCATCCACGCCGCCTGGCGGAATTGCGCCGCTCGGGCCGACGTCGCTCACGCGGTCGTTCGACCAGTACGGCTCGCGTCCGTAGTGCTGATGCACGGTGCTCGCCCAGACGCGGTCGGCCATCGACGGCCACGAATCCTTGTCGAAGCCCGGCGAGTTGCGCACCTGTTCGGCTGTTGCGTCGATCCGGAAGCAGCGGTTATCGGTATCGAGCGTGAGCGCGCTCCAGGGCACGGCCAGCAGCTTGTCGCCGATGCCGAGAAATCCGCCGCTCGACAGCACCGCATACGCCACGCGTCCGCTCGTCACATCGAGCATGATTTCCTTGAGCGAGCCGACGTCGTGGCCGTCGCTGCTCATCACTGAATTGCCGTCGAGCGTGCTCGCCGCCATGACGTCGGGTCCGGGGCCCGCGGCTGTCGCTGCGCCCTTGCCAACGATCTTCGCGCCTGCCGAAGACGGCTCGGTCGATTGAATCATGATCCGCTCCTTGACCGGTTGTGTAGACGCATTCCGATCAGCAACGGCCGTACCCATGACGCGTCGCGCGTGTCTGCTAAGCTCCGGGTTCGTTCAATCCTGCCGCTGCCCATGATTGCTTTCGAGGAACTGCTCGCCGTCGCGTACAAGAAGGAGCGCATGCAGAGCCGGCGGCTCGCCAGGGGCGCGGGAATATCCGAGCACGCGGCGCTCGTCAGGACACTGGAGAAAGCGGCGGACGGACAGTCCTTGCGCAATCTGATCGATGCGCGCCGCGCCGCGCAAACCCGACACGCGGATGCGCTGCGTTCGCGCGAAAGCCTTCGGGCCGAGCGCGCGGGCCAGGCGAAGCGGCGTAATGCCGAGGTCGACGCCGACGGATGGCGCGGCTGGTTCGACGGCTCTGCGCTGCCGAACCCGGGTCGGCTCGGGATCGGCGGCGTGCTCGTCGGGCCGCGGGGAGAAACCATTGAGATCAGCGTCGCCGCCGGCACGGGCGACAGCAGCGCGGCGGAATATCTCGCGCTGATCGCCGTGCTGGAGGCGGCAGCGCGCGCAGGCGCCACGGATGCGGTGATCTACGGCGACAGCCGTGTCGTGATCGACGACGCAAGCGCGCCGGACGGCGCGGGCATTCGGTCGCTTGCGCACCATGCGGGGCGCGTCCGCGAGCTTGTCGCGCGGATCGGCGATGTGCGGCTGCAGTGGATACCGCGCGCCCGCAACGTGCGCGCCGACGCGCTATCGCGCGGGGCGCTCGGTTCGTCGCGCGCGGCGGTCGAAGCGGCCTGATGGCGGTTCAAGTCCGCCATAAGAAAGTCATAAGCTGCGAAATTCAATAATCGCTTAAGTCAGTTCAGATCGCGGACATCCGCTGTCGGCGTATCGCCGAATGCATCGCTCAATAGATAGTCGGCGACCTTGCGCGCGGACTCCTCGGGCGTCGCGAGCTGGCCATCGCGCTTGAGTGCGTCGAAGCGTTCGCGCATCGGAAAGCGGTCGAGGCCCGTGCCGCGGATTTCGGCTTGCATGTCGGTGTCCACGACGCCCGGCGCGACGCTGCAGATGCGCAGCGCGCGATTGCCGTCGAGTGCGACCGCGCGCGCGTGATGATCGAGCGCCGCCTTAGTCGCGCAGTAGATGCTCCAGCCGGGATAGGCGTTGCGTGCCGCGCCGCTGGAAACATGGACGATGCGCGTATCCGTGGCCTGCGCGCTCGCCTGGACCACGGCCGCGGCAAGCATCAGCGGGGCGGCCACATTCACGCTGACCGCGCGCGCGACGGCGGCCGGCTCTTGATCCGCGAGACTGCCGACCGGCGCGAGCATCCCCGCGTTGTTGACGAGCAGCACGCGCGCCGCTCCGGAGACGAAGCCCGACAAAGTTTCACCCGACAGCCATTCGGTGAGTTTCGGCAGATCGGCCAGATCCAGTTCGATTTCGTGAAGCCGGCCGGGATGGCGCGCGGCGAGTTCGTCGTTGCGCTTTCGGGAAATCGCAAGCACGTCGGCGCCTTGCGCGAGCAAAGCTTCCGCGAGCGCGGCGCCGAGTCCGCGGGTGTGGCCGGTGAGGATGGCGCGAATCTGACTGGACATGGGCATGGGCGTGATGAGGTTGGCTGAAGTCGTCCGATTCTAGCGGCATGCGCCTGCACGTGCCGTCTACGCCCAATCGCGACGATCCGGCAACATGAAAACGCGTCGAGAACGGTCGAACGTTGGTTCCAGGACACAGCGGCGGGACGGGACTTTTTTCTGACTGACAAACCCTGTCGCAAAATTGACAATCCACTTGAAACGAAAACCGCTGGAGACTTTCATGCCGAACCGCCCCAAAGCGTCCCGAACTGCGTCGTCGATCGCCGAGGGCCGCCATGCCGCCGCGCCCGACATGCGCTCGCTCGCGTTTTCGGTCGCGGTATGCGCGATGCTCATCGGCTCGCCGGCGGCGGTCTGGGCACAGAGCTCGGTGCAGCTCTACGGCGAACTCGACGCCGGCGTCGCTTATACCAGCAACGTGGGCGGCCACTCGCAGTATCGTCTGACGAGCGGCACCATCGACGGCAGCTACTGGGGACTGCAAGGTTCCGAGGACCTGGGCGGCGGCGCGCGCGCAATCTTTCGGCTCGAGCGCGGCTTGTCGGTCGCGACGGGCGAAGGTCTCAACGACCATCCGATGTATGTCGGCATCGGCACGGATACGCTCGGAACGGTCACCTTCGGCAGCCAGTACGATTCGATTCACGATTATTTCCAGACCTTCACGCTCACCGGCAACACGGGCGGCACCGCGTTCGCCCACGTGCTCGATAACGACAACGCGAATAACTCGTTCCTTGCCTCGAACTCCGTCAAGTACACCAGCGCGAATTACGGCGGCTTCAGCTTCGGTGGCCTCTACGCGTTCTCCAACGAGGCGGGCGCGTTCTCGGACAACCGCGCGTACAGTGTCGGGGCGAACTACTCGATCGGATCGTTCAATGCGGGCGCGGCCTACTTGCACAACAACGGGCGCGGCAACACGACGATCGGCGCATACGATTCGCTTACGCTGCCCGGCTCCGGCAACACGGTCTTCAACGCGAACGTACAGCGGCAGAACACGTTCGGCATTGGCATGAGCTACGAGTTGGGCGAATTCACGCTGAGCGGCGCGTTTTCCCGCGCGATCAACTCCGGCGTGACCGATGCGGACACCGGCGACGCGATGCCGTCGCTCGCGCTCAACAACTACGAGATCAATGGCATCTACAAGCTGACGCCGGCCATCCAGTTGTCGGGAATGTACGTCTACACCAGCGGCGGCGGAGCGCACTGGCACGAGGGGGCGTTGCAGGTCGACTATCTGCTGTCCAAGCGCACGGACGTGTATCTCGAGTCGATCTATCAGCGCGCGTCGTCGGGCGCGCCGGCGATCATCAACACCAACGATCCGTCGAGCGGCCGCAATCAACTGATGCTGAGCACGGGCATCCGTCATCGTTTCTGAGACTTTTGAGGGCGTCGTGCGCGTGATAACTTAGCCGTCTGTTTTCCGCTGGTCAGCAGGTGCCCCATGTCGCTCCAGACCTTTTCGATCTTCCTGCCCGCATGCTTCGCTATCAACATGGCGTTCGGGCCGAACAACGTTCTGTCGCTGTCGAACGGCGCGCGCGATGGCGTGCGCGCTTCGGTGCTGGCGTCGTCGGGACGGATCGTCGCGTTCGCGATCATGATCGCCATCGCGGGACTGGGGCTCGGCGCGCTGCTGCTGGCGTCGCAGACCCTTTTCACCGCGATCAAGCTGGCCGGTGCGGCCTATCTCGTCTGGATCGGCGTGAAGCTGATGCGGTCGGGGCCGTCGCTCGTCGTCAAGGAAGAGGGTGTGGCGCGCGGCCCTGTGAGTCTCGCGCGGCTCACCAAGCAGGAGTTCTGGGTCGCTGCCGGAAATCCGAAAGCGATACTCGTGTTCACCGCATTCTTCCCGCAGTTCGTCGATCGCAGCGCGTACGCGACGAGCTTCGCGATCCTCGGCGCGACGTTCCTTCTGCTCGAACTGGTGGCGATCGTCATTTACGCCGCCCTGGGTGCGCGCCTGGGTTCGCTTTCGCGCGGCGCGCGTAGCTTCGTCTGGTTCAATCGCGTAAGCGGGGCGCTCATGATCTGTTTCGGTGTCATGCTCGCATTCGTACGCCGCCCTGCGACTTGATTCCCGTGTATCGAAATCGCATTAATCGCGCCGATTATTACGTTGACTCATGGAGAATGACGACGTAATAAGTCCTTAGCGCTATCCGCGAGTGACCCGAATCACAAATAACAACAAAATGCGTCGCTCGTGAATCGCAATACGCTTGCTTTTCGCTGAACCCAGCGACGCGCGTGAAGCGACCCTTCGGTGCGTTCGATATCTGCAACGATCGATTCTCGCCACACGCGAGAATCGCGTCAGGAAAATAGAAGTTCAATGAAAAGTTCAACCACTTGCATATGCGGCCAGGCCGCGTCGCGCGCGCAACTCTCGCACCTCCCCGATATGCTTCACCGCCACGTCTCTTGATTGCAAGCAGACATTCGTCTGCAATCTGCGATAATTTTGAGTTTTACTCGCGGATAATCGCACCCGCGATCGCCACATGCCCTGATCCGCGCGTCTCGTTCATTTGGTTATTTCTTGCGATCGGAAGCTTGGTTTGCGCCGATTCGCTTATTGTTGTCCGAAGGATTTTCTCCGATGCTTACTCACTCGTCCGGCACCTCGCAGACGCGCTCGTTCACGACTGTTTTTCTGATCGAAATGTGGGAGCGCTTCGGCTATTACGGCATGGCTGCGTTGCTCGTGCTGTTCATGGTCGACAAGATCGGGTTCGCCGATGACCACGCCAACCTGACCTGGGGCGCGTTCACCGCGCTCGTGTTTTCGGCGCCGTCGATCGGCGGCTGGATCGGCGACAAGGTGCTCGGCGCGCGCCGCACCATGACCGCCGGCGGGATCGTGCTCGCGCTCGGCTATCTGATGCTCGCGCTGCCCATCGACACGCTCGGTTTCATGTATGCGTCGCTCGGCGTGATCGTCGTCGGCAACGGGCTTTTCAAATCGAACGCGGCGAATCTCGTGCGCCGCATCTACGAGGGCGACGATGCGCGCATCGACAGCGCGTTCACGATCTACTACATGGCCGTGAACATCGGCTCGACCTTCTCGATGCTCGCGACGCCGTGGATCAAGGATCACTGGGGCTGGCACGCCGCGTTCGCCGTGTGCTGCGGCGGCATGGCGCTCGGCCTGCTCAATTTCGCGTTGATGCGTCGAACGCTCGCGCACATCGGCTCCGCGCCGGACGATCAGCCCATTTGCTGGAAGCACGCGTTCGCGGTGGCGGCGGGCGGCATCGCGCTCGCGGCATCGACCGTGTTCGTCCTGCAGCACAAGGCGGTGGCCGTCGCGTGCGTCTACGCGGCGGGCGTCGCGATTCTGGGCATCTTCGGCTACATGCTCACGAAGTGCGACCGCAGCGAGCGCGCCGGGCTCGTCGCCGCGCTGATCCTCACGCTCCAGGTCATTCTGTTTTTCGTCTTTTATCAGCAGATGTCGACGTCGCTCACGCTGTTCGCGCTCCGCAACGTCGATCCGTCGTTCGCGATCGGCGGCGTCGAGCTGTTCACATGGAGCGCCGCGCAGTTCCAGGCGCTCAACCCGATCTGGATCATGCTGCTGAGCCCGATCCTCGCGTTCGTCTACACGCGACAGGCGCGCCGCGGCCGCGATATTCCCGTGGCGGCGAAGTACGCACTGGGCTTCGTCGTCGTCGCGGTCGGTTTCTTCGTCTTCGGTCTGAGCGGACGTTACGCGATCGACGGGCGCGTGTCTTCGTGGTTCATGGTGGCGGGCTACGGTCTTTATTCGCTTGGCGAACTGCTCGTGTCGGGCCTCGGCCTCGCGATGATCGCGCGTTACGTGCCGGTCCGCATGAGCGGTTTCATGATGGGCGCGTATTTCGTCGCGACGGGCGTTTCGCAGTATCTCGGCAGCGTCGTGGCCAACTTTGCGCGCATGCCGTCGGGCAATCTCGAGCCGCTGCAATCGCTGCCGCTCTACACGCATCTGTTCGTCGGGCTCGGCTGGCTTGCGGCGGGCGGCGCGGCGGTCGCCGTGGCACTCCTGCCCGTGCTCGGCAGACTGTCGCGGGCGCATCAGCGTGCTGTGGAGGAGGCCGTGAACGCCGTAGCGAAAGAGCGTGCGCAGCCGGCGGCACGATTGAGTGCAAACAACGTTTGACTTCGATGAATGCTTCGGTCTATAATTTAATTCTTCAGACGCGGGGTGGAGCAGTCTGGCAGCTCGTCGGGCTCATAACCCGAAGGTCGTAGGTTCAAATCCTACCCCCGCAACCAAATCGTCAAGCAAAGAGCCCGGTTCATCCGGGCTCTTTGCTTTTCCGCGCTCGTTTTTTTCGTGCCTAGCACCGGCTAACCTATTCGCGCGAGCTCTCCAACAGAAAATTCATCCCCAAGCACGAAAAGCCTGCATGAGCTTTCACTCATGCAGGCTTTGTGCGATCTTGCCAACTTGTTTCGACTGGGGCGCAACCGAAAGTGCGCAAATCCGCGAGCTTTCACGCGACCTGCGCGCGAAACCGCGACCCGATCGATCTCAGGTTGCGATGCCGATCCTGTCAGGATGGACGAGGGCAGTATGCCCTGCGTCGATCAATAGAATTTCTTCGGCAGTTGCGCGCGACGAATCTGCTTGCGCAGGCGAGCGACAGCAGCAGCTTTCTTGCGCTTGCGCTCGGTCGTCGGCTTTTCATAGGCCATGCGGGACTTGAGCTCTTGAATCAGGCCCGTGCGTTCGACGGTACGGCGGAAACGACGCATGGCGACGTCGAAAGGCTCGTTCTCTTTCAACAGTACTTTAGTCATTGAAATCTCGGTTGATCTGGCCCTGCCAGAATTTAGGGCAAAACGCAATTGTACACTTTTTGAGAGTCGGCCTGCACGCACTTTGTACGAAGACATGCACGCGCGGACTCGGGAATCACATCGTAGGTCGTTGAATCGAGACGACAATCCCGGAATACCCGGGTTCAGAAGCCGCGCGAGCGCACAGGGCGCGAATCGGGTACGGCCTCGCGCGCGTCGGGCTGTTCGATCGTCACGTCCGATTGCGCGAGCGCCACGCACGGCAGAATCCATCCCTCGGCCTGTTCCTCCGACGTCAGTCCCGGCCATTCGACGCGATACGCGATGTCACCATCGACGAGCCGGCACATGCATGCGCGGCACGTGCCGTTGCGGCACGATCGCGGCAGCGACAGTCCCGCTTGCAGCGCTGCTTCGAGCAGCGTGACGCCGTCTCTCACCGCGACGAAGTGCCCGGCGGGCTCGATGACCATCGCGAAGGCGCGCGGCGCGTCGTCGGTCACGCTTTCACCTCGACACCCGCGCGGCCATGGGTGAGATCGCGCAGTTCGGCGGCCGCCGGTTCGCGCGCCGCCGCTGGCATGCGCACGACGAGGCGCACGGTCATGCCGTATTCGCTCTGCACGAGTTCCGCGTCGTGCTGCTCGATCCAACGCCGCACGCGCGCTTCGTCCGCGTAGTCGATGTCGATGCCGATCAACCCGCGCTCGATGCGCTCGATGCGTTCGGCCAGTTGCATCGCGCTGGCGATCGCGTCCGTATAGGCACGCACGAGCCCACCCGCGCCCAGCTTGATGCCGCCGTAATAGCGCACGACGGCGGCCAGCACGCCGTCGACTTCGTGATGCCGCAGCACTTCGAGAATCGGCCGGCCGGCGGTGCCGGAAGGCTCGCCGTCGTCGGACATGCCCGACTGACCGCCCGCGAGCAGCGCCCAGCAGACGTGCGTGGCGGCCGGGTGCTCGGCGCGCAGGCGCCCGAGTTCGCGCATGGCTTCATCGCGGTCCGCAACCGGCAGCGCGAGCGCGATGAAGCGGCTCTTGCGGATGTCGATTTCGGCGCTGACGGCAGAGGCGAGGGTGTACGTTGGCAAAGCAGAAAATGCGCAGAGGCAAAAGGCGAATCATAGCCGCTCAGCGCGACCGGTCATGCCGGGGCGTGCGGGGCCGCGTTCAGCGCGCGCTGCATGAGCACGGTGTCGACCCATCGTCCGTGCTTGAAGCCGACATCGCGCAGCACGCCGGCATGCTCGAAGCCGAGCTGCGCATGCAGCGCGATCGATCCCGCGTTGCCGCTGTTGCCGATCACCGCGATCATCTGCCGCCACGGGCCGCGCCCGCATCGTTCGATGAGCGCCGTGAGCAGCGCGCGCCCGATGCCGCAGCGGCCGAAACCCTCGGCAACATAGACCGAATCCTCGATCGTATGGCGGTAAGCCGAGCGCGGCCGGTAGGCCGACGCATACGCATAGCCCGCCAGTCGGCCATCGAGTTCCGCGACGAGATAGGGCAAACCCGCCGCCGCGATTGCCGCGTGACGCGCGCGCATCTCGTCGACGGAAGGAGCGATCTCCTCGAAGGTCGCGAGCGCGTGCTCGACGTAGTGCGAATAGATGCGCGCGATGGCGTCGAAGTCCCCGGGCGCGGCGTCGCGCACGAGCGGACGGGGGCGGTCGTGTGAGTCCATAGATATCGTTCGATGCAAGGAAAACGCCGTTTCTGGTCATGCCATTTTCGCACGGCGCGCAGTCGGCAAAAAAAGGGCCTGCGGGCCGTGCGGAAGCCCACCAAAAGGTTGAGTTTTCGGGCAAAGAATTCGTTGAACCGGGCGATGCCCGGCCCCTACACTAGGTCGTTTGTCCGAGACTCTCGCATGAGCGGCGCAAGACGAGCCGACGCAGTCGAGCAGGAAACGAAAAACGCGGCGCGCGACATGGCTCGCGCCGCGGTCCATCACACGCAATGAACAACATTCAACGTGGTGCCTTGGCGGCGCTTCTGATCGTCATCGTGGTAATCGCGGCGCTGGCGCCGGCGGGGATCGGCTTTTTGTTCGCGCAGCGCAGCCAGCGGCATGACGAGGCCGAGCGCCTGAACATGGTCGCCGAGGCCGCGCTCTATCGCGCCGAGGAGCTCACGCGGCGTCTTTCCGGTGCGCTCGGGGAGATCGGCAAGGTGGCGGCGACGCCATGCTCGCCGCCGTATCTGAAAGAACTGCGGCGTATCGCGCTCACGCATGAGCAAGTGCGCGATGCGGGCGCATACGATCACGCTGGCCGCTGGCAGTGCTCGTCGCTGCTCGGCGCGGTGTCGGCGGGCGTGCTCGACGGTCTCACGTTGCCGCCGCCGGACTGGCGCTCGCGCGACGGCGTGATGGCGTGGTATGGCCTGTCGCGCCTGCCGGGCGGCAAGTCTTCGCTCGTGATGGGCCGAAACGGTTTTTACATCGCCGCCGATCCATCGCTTTACATCGACGCGCTCGATGCGAACGACGACGTCGCGAGCGGCGTCGCCGTCATCAACACGGACGTGAGCCGCGTGATCGCGACCACGCCCGCCACCGATGCCAACGCCATCCTCGCCGCGTATCGCACCGCGCCGCCCGTGCGCGACTGCGCGCCGTACGTCGTGCGCCGCTCCGTGTCGATGCCGCTCGCGGTCGTCGTGAGCGCGCCGCATCAGACGCTGCATCAGCGCCTGCGCACGCTGCCCTGGGGCTGGCTGCTCGGCGGCGTCGTGGCGGGGCTCCTGTTCGCGAGCTGGGCGGCGTTCTTCGTCGTGCGCCGGCTTTCGCCGCGCGGCCAGCTGAGCGACGCGGTGCGGCGGCACCAGTTCATCGTCGCGTATCAGCCGATCGTCGATCTCGCCACGCGACGCTGCGTCGGCGCCGAAGCGCTCGTGCGCTGGAAATATCACGATCGCATCGTGCGGCCCGATCAATTCATCCCGCTCGCGGAGCATCGCGGGCTGATCCAGGCAATCACGGATCAGGTGCTCGACACGATCCTGCTGGAACTCGGCGACTTCCTCAGGCGCTATCCGGAGTATTACGTGTCGGTGAACCTCTCCGCGCAGGATCTCACGACGCGTCGCTTTCTCGACGTGCTCGGCCCGGCGATCGCGCGGCAAGGCGTGCGGCCGGCGCAGATCCGCATCGAGGCGACCGAGCGCAGCTTTCTCGACGCCGATGCCGCCAAGGAAGTCATCAGCGCGTTCCGGGAAGCAGGCCACGCCGTCTATCTCGACGATTTCGGCACCGGCTATTCGAGCCTCTCGCACTTGCAGAACTTCCGCATCGACGGCCTGAAGATCGACAAGTCCTTCGTCGATACCGTCGGGCAGGACGCGGCGTCGAGCAGCGTCGCCTCGCACATCATCGACATGGCCGTGACGCTCGATGTGCAGGTGATCGCCGAAGGCATCGAGCGCGAGGAGCAGGCCGCGTATCTGCAGGCGCGCGGCGCGCAGTACGGACAGGGCTGGTTCTTCTCCGCGCCGCTTTCGGCGGCGGAATTCATCCGGTATGCGGGCAGGACGCGCGGCGCTTGATCGATACCGAAACGTCCTCACTTAAGTCGTTTCCAGACGAGGCACGATCATGAACGACCAGACAGCCACCGCTTTCCTGCGCGACGTGCGCCATCCGCTGCTTGCGCTTCATCGCAGCGTTCTTGCGCATCTGCGCGCGCGCCACGAGGCCGAGTTCGGGCCGGTGTCGCCGGGCGAATTCCTGCAGATCGTGATCAACGGTTCGGCGTATCGCTGGCTTACGCCGCTTTCGACATTGATCGCCGCCATCGACGACGTGCTCGACGACGACGAAGCCACCGCCGACGCGCACATCGCACATGCGAAGGCGGTTGCCGACATGTTCAGCGCCGGGACGCGCGATCCTGTTTTCGCGGAGCAGTTCCTGCCCTTGCTGCAGGATAGCCCGGAGGTCGCCGTGGCGAACGGGCAGGTCGCGCAGCACGTGCGGAGCGTCGCGCGCGCGTAGAGCGCCTGCGCGCGGTCTATCGAAAATGCGACCTGAAAAATGCAAATTTCGTCGGCCGCGCATGTGCGGGTTTTCCTGTCTGTCGCACGCGGACAGCATTGCGCGGCGGGCAGATGACGGCGCCGCCGCGCGCTTCGTTCTCATGCTGCGTCGCAGCAAACATGGTCCAACGTCATTGAGCGATTGATTTTCGCTTGCGAGTATCGCCGCCAATCGCCGGAGCGCGCCTTTGCATCGCGCGCTCCGTTTCTTTCCGGTCAACACGAAAAGACGTTGGAGGCGACTCTTGAACCTGTACGGCTTTGCTCCGCTCCTCTGGGCGGGCGCCAAAGAGACGCTCGCGCTCGCGGTGCTGTCTCTCGCGGTATCGGTGCTGCTCGGCCTGGCTGGCGCATCCGCGAAACTTTCGCGTCACGCTCCGTGGCGCGCCATCGCGACCGCGTACACGACGCTCATCCGCTCGGTGCCCGATCTCGTATTGATGCTGCTGCTTTTCTACAGCATCCAGATCGCGGTGAACAATCTGACCGATGCGTTCGGCTGGGATCAGTTCGATATCGACCCGTTCACGGCCGGCGTGCTCACGCTCGGCTTCATTTACGGCGCGTACTTCACCGAAACGTTTCGCGGCGCGTTTCTCGCCGTGCCGCGCGGTCAACTGGAAGCGGGCAGCGCATACGGCATGAGCGGCATGCGCGTGTTCGCCCGCATCCTCTTTCCGCAGATGATGCGTTTCGCGTTGCCCGGCATCGGCAATAACTGGCAAGTGCTCGTGAAGGCGACGGCGCTCGTGTCGATCATCGGCCTCGCCGATGTCGTGAAAGCCGCGCAGGACGCGGGCAAGAGCACGTTCAACATGTTCTTCTTCATTCTGATCGCGGCGTTGATCTATCTCGCGATCACGAGCGCGTCGAATCTCGTGCTGATGGCGCTCGAGCGCCGCTATTCGATCGGCGTGCGCCATGCCGAACTCTGATCTCTGCTAGCGAGCGACAAGCCATGATCCAGATCTTCGCCGAATACTGGCGCCCGTTCCTGTACTCCGACGGCATGCGCGCGTCGGGCCTCGTCGTCACGTTATGGCTGCTCGCGACGTCGATCGCGCTCGGCTTCTGCGCGGCGGTGCCGCTCGCCTGCGCGCGGGTGTCGCGCAACCGCTGGCTCTCGACACCCGTGCGCATCTACACCTACGTGTTCCGCGGCACGCCGCTCTACGTGCAACTGCTGCTGCTCTACACGGGCATGTACAGCCTGGAATTCGTGCGCACGCAATCCTTGCTCGAAGCGTTCTTTCGCAGCGGCTTCAACTGCGCGATTCTCGCGTTCGCGCTGAACACCTGCGCCTACACGACCGAAATCTTCGCCGGCGCGATCCGCGCAATTCCGCACGGCGAAGTCGAAGCCGCGCGCGCCTACGGCATGAGCACGTTCACGATGTATCGACGCGTGATCCTGCCGTCGGCGTTGCGCCGCGCCTTGCCTTTGTACAGCAACGAAGTGATTCTGATGCTGCACGCGACCACCGTCGCGTTCACGGCGACCGTGCCGGACATCCTGAAGGTCGCGCGCGATGCGAATTCGGCCACCTATCAATCGTTCGAATCGTTCGGCATCGCGGCGCTCCTCTACGTGGCGATCTCGTTCGCGCTCGTCGCGGCATTCCGGCGCGCGGAGCGGCACTGGCTCGCGTACCTGCGGCCGGCGGGCCCGGCGCATGGGGCGCGGCGTGCCTGAGCGGTAGAATTCGAAACCATGCATCAGTCCCTGTCATCACCCGAGGAGAAAGCGTTGGAGCCAACCGCCAAAGACGTCGCGACCAAGCTCGTCGCCGAGGACATTCACAAGCGCTACGGCGACAACGAAGTGTTGAAGGGCGTCTCGCTCGCCGCTCGCGCCGGCGATGTCATCAGCATCATCGGCGCGAGCGGCTCGGGCAAGAGCACGTTTTTGCGCTGCATCAACTTTCTCGAGCGGCCGAACGCGGGGCAAATCATCGTCGATGGGGAAACCGTGCGCACGAAGGCCGACCGCGCCGGCAATCTCGAAGTCGCGGATCACAAGCAGTTGCAGCGCGTGCGCACCAAGCTCGCGATGGTGTTTCAGCATTTCAATCTCTGGTCGCACATGACGGCCATCGAGAACGTGATGGAAGCGCCGATCCACGTGCTCGGCGTGTCGAAGAAGGAAGCGGAGGATCGTGCGCGCACGTATCTGGAGAAAGTGGGCCTGCCGCCGCGCGTCGAGAAGCAGTATCCGTCGCACTTGTCGGGCGGGCAGCAGCAGCGCGTCGCGATTGCGCGCGCGCTCGCGATGCATCCCGATGTCATGCTCTTCGACGAACCCACGTCCGCGCTCGATCCCGAACTCGTCGGCGAAGTGCTGAAGGTGATGCAGAAGCTCGCCGAGGAAGGCCGCACGATGATCGTCGTCACGCACGAGATGGGCTTTGCGCGCAACGTGTCGAACCACGTGATGTTCCTGCATCAGGGGCGCACGGAAGAAGAGGGCGCGCCTGCGGAAGTGCTGAGCGTCCCAAAGAGCGAGCGTCTTCGGCAGTTCCTGTCGGGCAGCCTGAAATAACGTGGCAGGCGCGCCGCTGCAGGTTGCGATCGTCGCGCTCCCGCCGATGTCGATGAGCGGCATCGGCACGATCATCGACTGTCTCTCTCTCGCCAACGAGATCGACGGCCATCGTCTCTACGAATGGCGCATCTGTTCCTGGGACGGCCGGCCCGTGCCGCTTTCGGGCGGTGCGCAACTCCCGGCCGATTGCGCATTCAACGACGCGGTGCGTTGCGACTGGCTCATCGTCGTGTCGGAGCGCTATCAGCAGTTCGCCGACTACCGCCTCTTTCTCGCGAGCCTCGCGCGCGTCGCGCCGCGCACGCCGCTCGTCACCGGCATTCATCACGGCGTATGGTGGCTCGCGATGGCCGGCCAGCTCGCGCAATACCGCGTCGCGGTGAACTGGGAAACGTATCAGCAATTCACCGAGCAGTTCGAGCGCGCGATCGTCAGTCAGCAGATTTTCGAAATCGACCGCGACCGCGCCACATGTTCCGGCGGCCAGGCGAGCATCGACTTCATGCTCGCGATGATTGCGCGCGATCACGGCCCGGATCTCGCGGAGCGCATCGCGGATTCGCTCGGCATCGGCACCTTGCGCGCGGGCACGGAGCGTCAGCGCATCCCGTTCGTCACCGCGCCGGGCGAGCGTCACCCGCGCCTGAACGATGCGCTGCAACTGATGGAAGCGAACATCGAAGATCCGCTCGCCACCGATGAAATCGCGAGTCTCGTCGGCATTTCGCGGCGGCAGCTCGAGCGGCTCTTTCGCCAGTACCTCGGCGCAATGCCCTCGAAGTACTACCTCAACCTGCGCCTCACGAAAGCGCGCACGCAGTTGCAGCGCACGAGCAAATCCGTGGTGCAGATCAGCCTCGCGTGCGGCTTTTCCTCGGCGGCGCATTTCTCCAATGCGTACCGCGACCGCTTCGGCGTGACGCCGCGCGAGGAGCGCCGCAACTGGATCGAAAAGCAGCGCGGCGGCGCCATCGACGAGCCGCGCGGCGGCGCGCTGATCGAGCCGCCCGAACCCGCCTGAAGGCTGCGAAAAAACCCCATCGAAGCATGTCGCGAACGCGCAAGACGGAACGCGCGCGATTGCCTAATATCGAAGCTGATTGCCAAGAACCGGTGCTGACACCGATGCACGAACCTGACGAGGAGTGGCTCATGACCGACATCACAGTGAATCGCGGTACATTCGACGAAGTAATGGTCCCGGTATTCGCACCGGCCAATTTCGTGCCCGACCGGGGCCGCGGCTCGCGCGTATGGGACACCGAAGGCCGCGATTATGTCGATTTCGCCGGCGGCATCGCGGTAACGGCGCTGGGCCACGGTCATCCCGAATTACTGAAAGTGCTGCACGAGCAGGGCGAAAAGCTCTGGCATATCGGCAACGGCTACACCAATGCGCCGGTGTTGCGCCTCGCGAAACGCCTGACCGATCTGACCTTCGCCGATCGCGCGTTCTTCGCGAACTCGGGCGCGGAAGCGAACGAAGCGGCGCTCAAGCTCGCGCGCCGCTATGCGATCGACAATCACGGCGAGGACAAGATCGAGATCATCTCGTTTACGCAGTCGTTCCACGGCCGCACGTTTTTCACGGTGAGCGTCGGCGGCCAGCCGAAGTACGCCGAAGGCTTCGGCCCGCAGCCGCAGGGTATCCGTCATCTGCCGTACAACGATCTGCCAAAGGCGCTCGAAGCCATCGGCCCGAAGACGTGCGCGGTCATCGTCGAACCGGTGCAGGGCGAAGGCGGCGTGCTGCCCGCCGATCCCGCGTTCCTGAAGGGCCTGCGCGAAGCGTGCGACAAGCACGGTGCGCTGCTCATTTTCGATGAAGTGCAGACGGGCGTCGGCCGCACGGGCACGTTCTACGCGTACATGCAGTACGGCGTGACGCCCGACATCCTCACGAGCGCGAAGGCGCTGGGCAACGGCTTCCCCATCGGCGTGATGCTCACGACCAGCGAGATCGCCGCGCATTTCAAGGTCGGCGTCCACGGCACGACGTATGGCGGCAATCCGCTCGGCGCGTCGATCGCGGAGAAGGTCGTCGAGCTCATCAGCGATCCGAAGCTGCTCGAAGGCGTGAACGAGCGCAGCCGCGCGATCAAAACGCATCTGGAGCGTCTCAACGAGCGCTTCGGCATGTTCAAGGAGATTCGCGGACGCGGTCTCCTGATCGGCGCGGAGCTGAACGACGCATACAAGGACCGCGCGAAGGACGTGCTCAATGCGGCGGCGGCGAACGGCGTCATCATGCTGATCGCCGGGCCGAACGTGCTGCGCTTCGCGCCGTCGCTCATCATGCCGATGGCCGATCTCGACGAGGGCTTCGCGCGCATCGGCAAGGCGATCGAGCAGGTCGTCGGCACCGCGGCCGTCAAGTGATCAACAGGACCCGATGATGCTATTCGTTCGTCCCGCAAGACTCTCCGATCTCGACGAGCTCGAACGGATGGCGCGCGCAGCGCTTCCCGTGCTGCACTCGCTGCCGCGCGACCGGCGCGCGCTCGAAACGCGCGTCGCGTTGTCGGAAGACTCGTTTCGCGCCGAAGTCGAATTCCCCGGCGAGGAGTTCTATCTCTTCGTGCTCGAAGATGCGCAAACGGGCCGGCTGCTCGGCACGTCGAGCATCGTCGCGTCGGCGGGGTATTCCGAGCCGTTCTACGCGTTTCGCAACGACGCGCTGATTCACGCGTCGCGCGAGCTCAAGGTGAACCGCAAGATCCACGCGCTCACGATGTCGCACGAACTGACGGGCAAGAGCCGTCTGACGGGTTTCTACATCGATCCGTCGCTGCGCAACGAAGCGAACGAAGCGGCGGCACATCTGCTGTCGCGCGCACGCATGATCTACATCGCGGCGAACCGCAAGCGCTTCTCGAGCGAAGTCTTTTCGCTGATGCTCGGCGTCACCGACGACACCGGCGCCTCGCCATTCTGGGATGCGGTGGGCCGCAAGTTCTTCGGTCGCGACTTCGAGCAGGTGGAAGCGGAATCGGGCGGACGCAGCCGCACGTTCATCGCGGAAGTGATGCCGAGCTATCCGCTCTATGTGCCTTTGCTGCCAGGCGAAGCGCAGCGCGTGCTCGGCGAGCCGAACGAAGGCACGCTGCTCGCTTACGACATCCATCTCGAAGAAGGCTTCGAGCCGGATCGTTTCGTCGATATCTTCGATGCGGGCCCGGTGCTCACCATCGCCGTCGGCAAGAGCGCATCGGCGAGTTCGAGCGAGCTGCGCACGGTGCGCGAGGGCGCATCCGAAAGCGGCGCGCCGTATATCGTCGCCGCAGGCGGGGCGCATGAGTTCCGCTGCATCGTCGCCGGACTGGCGGGAACGCGCGCCGACGGCGCCGCATTGACCGCCGCCGCGCGCGCCGCGCTCGGCGTGGAGGACAAGGACACGGTGCGTTGCGTGCCGTTGCATCAGGCATCGGGAGAATTGCAATGATCGTCGTGCGTTGCACGCAGCCGGGCGATGTCGATGCGCTCGTCGCGCTCGCCCAGGAAACGGGTCCCGGACTCACCACGTTCAAGCCGGATCGCGGCGCGCTCGCGGCACGCGTCGAACGTGCGCGCCGCACGCTCGCCGGCGAGGCGCAGGCCTTCGAAGCGGGCTACTTCTTCGTGATGGAAGACACCGCGACGGGCGATGTCGCCGGTGTGTGCGGCATCGAAACGGAAGTCGGGCTGGAGCAGCCGTTCTACAACTATCGCGTGTCGACGGTCGTGCATGCGAGCAAGGACATGGGCGTATGGACGCGCATGTCGCTGCTCAACATCTCGCACGATCTGACGGGTTATGCGGAAGTGTGCTCGCTGTTCCTGAGCCCGCGTTATCGGACGGCGGGTGTGGGCGGCTTGCTGTCGCGCTCGCGCTTCATGTTCATCGCGCAGTTCACGGATCGCTTTCCGCAGCGCCTGTGCGCGGAACTGCGCGGACACTTCGACGAGAACGGCGAGTCGCCGTTCTGGGACGCGGTCGGCTCGCACTTCTATCAGATCGATTTCAACGAAGCGGATTACCTGAGCTCGCACGGCAAGAAGTCTTTCGTCGCCGAGTTGATGCCGCGCTACCCGGTGTATCTCGACTTGCTGCCGGATGCGGCGCAACGCGCGGTCGGCGTCACGCACAAGGACACGGCGCCCGCGCGCAAGATGCTCGAAGCGGAAGGGCTGCGTTACGAGAACCACGTCGATATCTTCGATGCGGGCCCGGTGCTCGAATGCCATACGACAGACTTGCGCACCGTGCGTGAGAGCGTGGTCGCCCGCGTGCGCATCGGCGATCGCACGCAGACGGACAGCGACGCGAAGAGCCTCGTATCGAACACGCTGCTCGAAGACTTCCGCTGCGGCGCGACGACGGGCGCGGTCGAGAACGGCGCGTTTGTGCTGACGGCGGAAGAAGCCGCCGCATTGCGCGTGAAGGAAGGCGACAACGTGCGCGTGCTGACGTCTTATCCGCGCGCGAAGTGAACGAGAGAGAACATGGATATTTCTAACCAGTTGTATATCGGCGGTGATTGGCAGGACGGCAAGGGCGCCGCGTTTGCATCGCGCAATCCGGGCTCCGACGAGATCGTATGGCAAGGCCGGGGCGCATCGGCGCAAGACGTGGATCGCGCGGTGTCGTCGGCGCGGCGCGCGTTCGCTTCCTGGTCCGCGCTGTCGTTCGATGAGCGTGTCGCGATCGCCAAACGCTTCGCGGCCCTGCTCAACGAAAACAAGGACGCGCTCGCGAGCGCGATCGGCCGCGAGACCGGCAAGCCGCTGTGGGAAGCGCGCACGGAAGTCGCATCGATGGCCGCCAAAGTCGATATTTCCGTGCAGGCGTATCACGAGCGAACCGGCGAAAAGCGGGCGCCGATGGCCGATGGCGTCGCGGTGCTACGGCATCGTCCGCATGGTGTCGTCGCCGTGTTCGGGCCATACAACTTTCCGGGCCACTTGCCGAACGGGCATATCGTGCCTGCGCTGGTCGCCGGCAATACGGTCGTGTTCAAGCCATCGGAACTCGCGCCCGGCGTGGCGGCTGCGACGCTCGCGCTGTGGATTCAGGCCGGACTGCCGGCTGGCGTGCTCAATCTCGTGCAGGGCGAGAAGGATACGGGCGTCGCGCTCGCGAATCACCGGCAGATCGACGGGCTGTTCTTCACCGGCAGCTCCGACACGGGCACGCTGCTGCACAAGCAGTTCGGCGGGCGTCCCGAAATCGTGCTTGCGCTGGAGATGGGCGGCAACAATCCGCTCGTCGTCGCGAACGTCGAGGACGTCGATGCAGCCGTACATCACACGATCCAGTCGGCGTTTCTGTCGGCGGGGCAGCGCTGCACGTGCGCGCGCCGTCTCTTCGTTCCCGACGATGCCTTCGGCGAGCGCTTCATGCAGCGCTTCACCGAGGTGAGCGCCAACATCCGTGTCGGCAAGTTCGACGACGAACCGCAGCCGTACATGGGCGCCGTGATTTCGGCGCGTGCGGCGGCGCGCCTCGTCGATGCGCAGGCGCGCCTCATCGAAGCGGGCGCGAAGCCGGTGCTGGAAATGGTGCAGCGCGCGGCGAATCTCGGCTTCGTGTCGCCCGCGATCCTCGACGTGACGAACGCCCGCGACGTGCCCGACGAAGAGCACTTCGGCCCGATGGTGCAGGTGACGCGCTACCAGACCTTCGACGAAGCGATCGAGCGCGCGAACGATACCGCGTACGGCCTTTCCGCAGGCCTGCTCGCCGACGACGAAGCCGCATGGAAGCACTTCCAGCGCACGATCCGCGCGGGCATCGTCAACTGGAACCGGCCGACCAATGGCGCATCGTCGGCGGCGCCGTTCGGCGGCATCGGACGCTCGGGCAATCAGCGGCCGAGCGCGTATTACGCGGCGGACTACTGCTCCTATCCGATGGCATCGGTGGAAAGCGCGCAATTGCAGATGCCCGCGAGCGTGTCGCCGGGACTCACGTTTTAAGTACGGGAAATGACCATGCAGGCATCGAAAGCATACGAGGCGAACTTCGACGGGCTGGTCGGCCCGACGCACAACTACGCGGGACTTTCGTTCGGCAACGTCGCGTCGCGCAGCAATGAGAAGTCGGTGGCGAACCCGAAGGCCGCCGCGAAGCAGGGCTTGCGCAAGATGAAGCGGCTCGCGGATCTCGGTTTCCAGCAGGGCGTGCTGCCGCCGCTGGAACGCCCGTCGATCAGGCTGTTGCGCGATGTCGGCTTTTCCGGCGACGACGCGAGCGTGATCGCCCGCGCCGCGCGTGAAGCGCCCGAACTGCTCGCCGCGGCAAGCTCGGCATCGGCGATGTGGACCGCGAACGCTGCGACCGTGAGCCCGTCGGCGGACACGGAAGACGGCCGCGTGCATTTCACGCCCGCGAATCTCGCGGCCAAGCTACATCGCGCGATCGAGCATGGCGAAACACGCCGCTCGCTCGGCGCGATCTTCGCCGATGAGTCCCGCTTTCGCATCCATCACGCGCTGCCCGGCACGCCCGCACTCGGCGACGAAGGCGCGGCGAACCATACGCGCTTCGCTCGCGAGTACGGCGACAAGGGCGTCGAGTTTTTCGTGTATGGCAAGAGCGAGTACGGACAGGGTCCGCAGCCGCAGCGCTATCCCGCGCGTCAGACGCTCGAAGCGAGCCGCGCGGTCGCGCGCCTGCATGGCCTGTCCAATAGTGCAACCGTGTTTGCGCAGCAATCGCCCGGCGTGATCGACGCGGGCGTGTTCCATAACGACGTGATCGCGGTCGGCAATCGCACGACGCTCTTTTGCCATGAGCGCGCGTTCGTCGATCAGCACAAGGTCTACGACGAACTGCGCGCGAAGCTCGAGGCGCTCGGCACGCCGTTTACCGCGCTCGAAGTGCCGGAAAGCGAAGTGAGCGTGGAGGACGCGGTCTCGTCGTATCTCTTCAACAGCCAGTTGCTGTCTGGCGCGGATGGCAGGCAGTTGCTCGTCGTGCCGCAGGAATGCCGCGAGAACGCGCGCGTGGCGGCTTATCTCGATTCGCTCGCGTCGCGCGTAACGCCCATCGACGAAGTGCTCGTCTTCGATTTGCGCGAAAGCATGAAGAACGGCGGCGGCCCGGCCTGCCTGCGTCTGCGTGTCGTGCTCAACGATGCCGAGCGCGCCGCGGTCAATGCGCGTGTATGGATGAACGACGCGCTCTTCACACAGCTCGATGCGTGGATCGACAGACACTATCGCGACCGTCTCGCGCCCGCCGATCTCGCCGATCCGACGCTGCTCGCCGAATCGCGCGCGGCACTCGACGAACTGACGACCATTCTCGGACTCGGTGCCGTCTATGACTTCCAGCGCTGATTCACCCTTGCTCGAAGACTTCCTTGCTTTCACGCTCGAAGGCAGGCGTCCCGCGGCGAACGTGGGAACCGCGCCTTCGGGCGTGCGCTGGACGTGGCAGGGCGAAGGGGTGTTATCGCTCGAACCCGGCCAGGAACCGACGCACAGCGTGCTCGTATCGGCGGGCATTCATGGCGATGAAACCGCGCCGATCGAGATGCTGTCTTCGCTCGTCGCGGATATCGCGCGTGGCCGGGCGCCGCTCGCCGCGCGCGTGCTGGTCGTGCTCGGTAACATCGGCGCGATGCGCGCGGGCGACCGGTATCTCGACGACGACCTCAATCGCCTGTTCAGCGGCCGTCATGCGCGTTTCGAAACGAGCCGCGAAGCGCCGCGCGCCGGCGAACTCGAACGCGCCGCACTGAACTTCTTCGATGCGACCGCGCATCCGAAGTGGCACATCGACATGCATACCGCGATCCGCGCATCGGTGTTCGAACAGTTCGCGTTGTTGCCGCACACGGGCGCGCCGCTCGCGCGCGCGATGTTCGACTGGCTGCGCGATGCGCGTCTGCAGGCCGTGCTTCTGCATCGCGAGAAGGGCAACACCTTCACGCATTTCACGGCCGAGCAGGCAGGCGCGCTCGCGTGCACGCTGGAGCTGGGCAAAGTGCGGCCGTTCGGCCAGAACGAGCTTGCGCGCTTCGCGGCATCGGATGCGGCGTTGCGTCGCCTGATCGCGGGCGAGGGGCCAACGGAGGATGCGCCGTTGCGCGTGTTTACGGTCGTCGCGCAGATCGACAAGCAGAGCGACCACTTCGTGCTGAATGTCGCGAGCGATGTGCCGAACTTCACCGCGTTCCCCGCAGGCACCGAGCTCGCGCACGATGGCGATTATCGCTATCGCGTGTCGCACGATGAAGAGCGCATCGTGTTTCCGAATCCGAAGGTGAAGCCCGGGCTTCGTGCCGGCCTGATGGTCGTCGACACGACCGATTCGACGCTCGCCTCTCTCGATTGAGTCAATCGGCTGCCGAATCGCTTACCGGGATTCGTCCGAAGCCCCCGGGATTCGTGCACGCTACAATCGCGCCCCGGTGTCGGATGCGAGTGGGGAATTTTGTGCCGCAATGCTTCATCGGATGTGCGAAGCCGCATCATGACACCCGTATCGAACCGCAATGGAAGGAGATGGAAGTTGAAAAAATCGCATCTGGTCGGTCGCAAGTTCGCCGCGTTCGCTGTGCTGGGCGCCACTATCGTCACGGGCATCGCCGCGTTGAACGCGCAAGCAGCCGATAACATGAAGGAACTGCGTTTCGGCGTCGAAGCGTCTTACGCGCCGTTCGAATCGAAGTCGCCGAGCGGCGAGCTGACGGGCTTCGATATCGACATCGGCAACGCGGTGTGCGCAAGGTTGAAGATGAAGTGCGTGTGGGTCGAGAACTCGTTCGACGGCCTCATTCCCGCATTGCAGGCGCGCAAGTTCGACGGCATCAATTCGGACATGACGATCACCGACAAGCGCAAGGTCGCCATCGACTTCACGGATCCGATCTACACGATCCCCAATCAGCTCATCGCGAAGAAGGGCAGCGCGATCCAGCCGACCGTCGATGGTCTGAAGGGCAAGCGCGTGGGCGTGCTGCAAGGTTCGATCCAGGAGACGTACGCGAAGGCGAAGTGGGCGCCGGCGGGCATCGATGTCGCGTCGTATCAGGCGCAGGACCAGATCTATGCGGATCTGGCGTCGGGTCGTCTGGATGCGGCGTTCCAGGATGCCGAAGCTGCGTCGAAGGGATTTCTGAAGCAGCCGCAGGGCGCGGGCTTCGCGTTCGCGGGACCTGCCGTGTCGGATGACAAGCTGCTGGGTTCCGGCGTGGGTTTCGGTGTGCGCAAGAACGATAAGGCGCTCAAGGAAGCGCTCAATCGCGCGTTGAAGGAATTGAAGGACGACGGGACGATCGAGCGCTTCGCGCAGAAGTATTTCGATGTGAAGGTCGTGCTCAAGTAAGGCGGCGTCGACGCTGTATGCAAGAAGCCCGCTCAGGGAATTCCGGAGCGGGCTTTTTGTTCGTCTGGCTGGCTCAAAAGCGCATAAACCATATCGCGAATGGCACGGAAAATCGCTCAACTCGACGGCGCAATCACCACCGTACACGTCGTCCCCGCGCTCAGCAGCACCCCCTGCGGCACGTCATCGATATGCAAGCGCACCGGCACGCGCTGCGCGAGTCGCACCCAGTTGAACGTCGGGTTCACGTCCGCGAGGAGTTCGCGGCTTTGCGGATTGTCGCGGTCATAGATGCCGCGCGAAATGCTCTCCACATGTCCCTTCAACTCGCCGCCGCTCATCAGGCGAATCGACGCCTTGTCGCCGATGCGCACACGCGGCAGCTTCGTTTCCTCGAAATAGCCGTACACCCAGAACGAATGGCTGTCGACGATCGCAAGCTTGGCTGCGCCCGCCGTCGCGTAATCGCCGCGAAACACGTTCAGGTTCGTCACGTAACCATCGACCGGCGAGAACACCTTCGTGCGTTCGAGATTGAGCTTCGCGGCATCGAGCGCGGCCTGCGCCTGTTGCAACTGCGCTTGTGCGGTCGATGCGGTCTGCATCGCGTTTTCACGCGCTTCCTTCGACACGACCTGACTGTCCATATCGGCGCGGCGCGCGGCATCCGCACGGCGCATGCGCAATTCGGCCGCGCGCGCCGCAACGTTCGCCTGCGCCTGCTCGACCGCGATCTGATAGTGCGACGGATCGATCTCCATCAGGAGATCGCCTTTCTTCACGAGCTGGTTGTCGCGAACCGGCAACTGCACGACCGCGCCCGAGACATCCGGCGCGACATTGACGACATCCGCGCGCACGCGGCCATCGCGCGTCCACGGCTCATCCATGTAATGCACCCAGAGCACGCGCCCGATGATGAGCGCGACGGCGAAAATGGCGATCGTCAAAACGACGCCGATGATTTTCCGAAGAATCATGATGCAACTCTTTTTCAGCTTGTATGAAAAGTGATGCCGCTTACGCGTAAGCGACGAGTCCGAGCGTGCCGCAGATGCACACGAGCAGGCTTGCGCGAAAAAGCGCCGGATGCCAGACCACGCGATAGAGTCCGGTCAGCGCGAGCACGCGGTCGACGACCCACGTGATCATCGCGCCTGCGATGAAGAGCAGCAGGATCGTCGGCACATAGGCTTCGAAAATCGCGACGTTACGCGCAAACATGGAGCGCTCCTTCATGCGTGTGTTTCCCGGCAGGCGCAAACCGGGCGAACGGTGATTCGTGATCGAGCAGCGCGGTGCGGATGAAATGCAGATGACTCGCGATGCGCTCTAACCGATGTCTTTCCTCGCGCGGCCGCTCGGCCAGGACGAGCAGCGCCTGGATATCGGAGATCGCGCGTTCCGTGGCGGCGAGCGCGGCGTCGAAGCGCTTCGCCTGCGGTCGATCGAAGAGCCGCGCGACCGCATCGAGCGTCGCATCGACCGAGCCGCGCCCGATCGGTAAGTTCCCGGTTTCCCGCCGCAGGTCGATCACCGCATTGCCGAATTCGAGCACCGCGAAGAGCCATTGCAGCGCATCGCGTTGCAACTCCGGACGGCCGTTGGCGAGCGCGTTGATCTGGGAGAGCAGATCGCGCGTGCGGCTCTCGAAGTGCGTCGTGAGGGTCGCGAGACGTCCGCGGCGCGCGTTCACGACTTCGCGCCGCAAATCGCCGAGCAGCAGATGACGCAGCCACGGCGCATCGGTCGGCAGGAGCACGGCGAAGGCGATCGCGGCGACGATCATCGACAGCACGAGCGCGATCGCATCGTTCATGAAGCCGGTCGGATCGTAGTGGACCAGGTTGTCCGGCCCCGCGAGAAAGCAGAAGAAGATGCAATAGCCGATGCCCACGCCCGCGAGCGTGCGCCGCGTGCTCAGATACGCGCCGAGCAGCAGGGCGGGCGCGAGCGCGGCGCACATCATCGCGAAGCCGTCGATATGCGGAAACACGCCGAACACGACGATCATGCCGGCGACGGCCGCGAGCATCGTGCCGATGGCCATTTGCGCCGACATGAGCGTCGGGCGCGGCGAGGACGAGGCGAGCGCGCACACGGCCGCGGCGTTGAGCACCATCGTGCCGCCGCTCGGCCATGCGGTTTCGATCCAGAACGCGGAGAGGACGAACATCACGACCGCGCCGCGCAAGCCCGAGATGGCCGCCGCGAGCAGGTTGGTCTTAGGCACGTAGCGCGCGATCCAGCGCTCGCGTTCGTGCGAGGGCGATGTCAGCGACGCGTACGTTTCGGCATACGCGAGCATGTCGTCGACGAAGCGGTAGAGCAGTTCCGCCGCGGTATCGAACTCCAGTTGCGCGAACTCCGGATTCGTTTCGAGCGCGGCACGCGCCGCACGCACGCGCTTCGGCAGGGCGGCCTTGTATTCGCGCAACTGCGCGGCGGCGTGGGCGGCGTCGGCGGCGTTGCGCACCGGCTCGCCCGACAGTGAGAAGAGCGGCGGCACTTCGCGAAAGAACGGCTCGAGCGCGGCGATGGTCGTCGCCGACGCGTTCTCACGCAGCCGGTTCATCAACTGATGCAGCGCATGAAAGCGCGTCGATGCGCTCATGAACTCGCTGTTCAGACGTGCGAGCCGCCCGCCGCGCATGCGCGATTCGGGGTTTTCGAACACGGCCACACTGCGCGCGGCCTCGAAGCCGACGATATCCGACACGAACGCGAGATTCGTCCGCTCGATCTGCGCGCGTTCCATCTTGCCCGCCAGCGCGCGGCACACATAATCGACGAACTGCGTGAAGCGCCGGCGCACGGTTGTGCGGACCTGCTCGCCCGCATGCTGCGGAAAGATGAGCGCGCTTACCGCGCCGGAACACACGATGCCGAGCGTCACTTCGCCGACGCGCGTGAGCGCCGACAAATATGCGGCCTCCGGATGCTGCGCCGCCGGAATGCCGATCAGCGCGGCCGTGTAGCCCGCGAGCACGAAGCCGTACGAGCGAAAGTTGCGGTTGCGCGCCGCGCCCGCCGTGCAGATGCCGACCCAGAGCGCCGTCGCCGAAAGAAACAGCACCGGCTGCTGAGAGAACAGGCTGATGAAGACCATCATCACGACGAGGCCGACCATCGTCCCGCAGAAGCGATAGAAGCTCTTGGCGAGCACCATGCCGCTTTGCGGCTGCATCACGACGAACACGGTGGTCATCGCGGTGCGCGGCTGCTGCATGTCGAGGCGCATCGCGATCCACAGCGCCAAAAGTGCGGCGAGCACGGCCTTGAAGATGTAGACCCACGCGAGGCCGTCGGTGCGCGCCCAGTCGAGCACAGCCAGCTTGAGCGACGGTCGTTCGGTGAAAGTAGCGGGCGTCGACATGCTCAGTTCCGCGCCTTGCTGAACGGCCCGATGTGCTTCGACGGCGCGAGCGCGGTCTGTTCGGGCCCGTTCGACGGATCGTCGATGCCGCCGCCGAGCGCCGACGTGAGCGTCGCGTAAGAGGCGAGCCGTTGCGCGCGCACGCGCGCCTGGCCGTCCTGCGCCTTGAGCAACTGCGACTGTGCAACGAGCACGTTCAGGTAATCGGTGAGCCCGCGCTTGTAGCCTTCGTTCGCGAGATCGTAGTTCTTGCGCGCGGCGGCGACGGAGCGGCCGGACGCTTCGAGCTGCGTGTCGAGCGAATGCACGCGCACGACCTGATCGGCAATGTCCTTCAGCGCCGCGACGAGCGTCGCGTTGTAGTGATCGACGGCCTGATCGTACTGCGCCGATGCCGCACCGAGCTGCGCGCGCAGGCGTCCGCCTTCGAAGATCGGCAGCGAGATCGCCGGGCCGAAGCTGTAGCCCGACGCATCGCGCGTCAGGAAGCTGAGCAGCGCACCGCCCGCGAATGCCTGTGTCAGCGACGCGGCGAGATTGATGTTCGGGTAGAAACCGGCCTTCGCCACGTCGATGCCGCGCGCCTGCGCCGCGACCATCCAGCGCGCCGCGACGATATCGGGCCGATGCCCGACGAGCTCCGCCGGCAGCGCGGAGGGCAGGGGCAGCGGCGTCGCAAGCGACAACGCCGGACGCGTGAGCGCTTCACCCGCGCCCGGACCCTCGCCTGCGAGCGCGGCCAGTTGATTGCGCGCGAGCTGGATTTCTTCCTTGTAGACATCGACCTGACGCTCGTACTCGGGCAGGGGCGCTTCGGCCTGGCTCACTTCGAGCTGCGTGCCGAGGCCGCCCTTCAGACGCCGACGCGCGAGTTCGGCGATGCGTTCCTGCTGCGCGAGCGTGTCCTCCGCGATATCGAGCAGCGCGAACGACTGCGAGAAGCCGATGTACGCGCGCACCACGTTCGTTTCGAGCTCGAGCTGCGCGGCGCGCGCATCGGCGGCCCGCACATGGGCGACGTCGAGCGCGCGTTCGGCGTTGTTGTCGTCGCGATGCCAGAGGTCGAGGTTGTAGGACAGCGAGAGGCCGGCAATGTTGTCCCAGGTCGTCGTGTCGGCGAACGGGCCGGGGCCGTAGAAATCGTTATTGGGCCAGTTCTTGCGGGAGACGCTCATCGCACCGTCCACGTGCGGCAAGAGCTCGGAGCGCGCGACGCCCGCCTGTTGCTGCGCTTCGCGCACGCGTGCAGCGGCCATCGCGAGTGTGGGACTGCCGTGGGTCGCGCGTGAAATCCAGGCGTCGAGCTGCGGGTCGCGATAGGCGCGCCACCATTGATCGTCGGGCCACCGGGCGTCGGCATTGGCGGCGCGAATGGCGCTGCCGGCGTCGAGCGTGGATGCGTCCGTGAGCGAGTCTTGCGGCGCGATCCTGCCCGTGCTCGCGCACCCGGCAATTGTTAATATGGCTGTAAGAACGGCGGCGCAACCAGCGCTTCCGAAGACTCGCCCTCCCACGATTCACTCCCGAATTGGAATTAGATTCAAGGAAGTGATTATATTTTTGCGTGGATTGTCGAATAACCCGTAAGGATGCAAAGCATTTTTACGATGGATGTGATAATCGTTGTTACCTGACGTGCAACAATTCGACCCACGAACAGTTCTTGAAGACGGAAAAGCGCCATGGACACGCTCCAGAACATGCGCGTATTTGTGCGGGTCGTCGAAGCGGGCAGCTTCACCGCGGCCGCGCAGCATCTCAATACGACGACGGCCTACGCTTCGCGGGCCGTATCGGACCTCGAAGCGCACCTGCGCGCGCGCTTGCTGAATCGCACGACGCGGCGCATCGCGCTCACCGAAGCCGGAGAGCGCTATCTGCAACGCTGCGAGCAGATCCTGGCCTATGTCGATCAGGCGGAAGCCGAGGCCGGCGACGCCCACGCGCGTCCCTCGGGCAAGCTCAAGGTTCATTCGATGACGAGCTTCGGCCAGCACTACATCGTGCCGATGATCTCGCGCTATCAGCAGCGCCATCCTTCCGTGCAGGTCGATCTGACGCTCGCGCAGCGCGTGCCGGATTTGCTCGACGAAGGCTACGACGTGTCCGTCGTGCTCGCGTCCGATCTGCCGGACTCCGGACTCGTGTCGGCGCGGCTCGGCTCGGTGTTCAGCATCGCGTGCGCTTCGCCGGCTTATATCGAGCAGCACGGCGCCCCGCACGTGCTCTCCGATCTCGTGCGCCATACCTGCCTGCATCTGATGACGCCGGTGTTTCCGCCGGATCGCTGGGTGTTCGACGGCCCGAACGGGCAGGAAACGGTGAGTCTCGGCCCGTCGACGTTCACGGTGAACGTCGCGGAGGCGATGGTCGTGGCGATCCGCGAGAGCATGGGCATCGGCGTGCTGCCGACTTCGTCCGCGCTTCCCGGCCTGCGCGCGGGCACGCTCGTGCGCGTGTTGCCGCAATACACGATGCAGGAGCTGAACGTATACGCGCTTTATCCGTCGCGCCAGTATCTCGACGCGAAGATCCGCACGTGGGTGGAGTTCCTGCGCGAGGCGCTGCCCGACACGCTCGCCGCGGACACCGAGTCGTTGAAGGAATTCGTCGTCGCCTGAAGCGGTGCGCGGTCAGTTACCAAAAAGTCCGGAGCGCAACACTTGCTTACGCACGATGTGCCCGCAGCTTGATACTTTCTGCACTGGTTCCACCGCATTTCTACCGGGATAAATCACATGAGTACGCCACTTCTGCTCGCACTCGCCGCGCTTCTGGTGTTGATCGCCGTTCCGGCGTCGCGCGATCTCTTCAACGCCACGCGCGCCCAGTCGGAGCGCAACGCGAAGCGGCGCCTCGTTCCGGTGCGCATCGACGACGATCGGGAGGCGCTTGCGCGGCGCATGCGCGACCCTTACGATCGCTGATCTTCGCGGGACGGTGGTCAGAGCTGCGTTTCGAGCGGCTCGATGAGTCGCGGCTCGTCGTTCGTTGCGCGATTGACGTCGCTCGAAACGCGATGCCACACGAAGTGCGACGCCGACACGCCGTCCGCCTTGACGAGCGCCGCGAGATCCTCGAGTGATGCGCCGGGATCGAGCCAGCGTCGCGCGACGGCGGGCGAAAACACGAGCGGACGGCGGTCGTGCACATCGATCAGGCCTTCGTCCGCCGCCGCCGTCACGATGACGAAGCCCGCGCCGGGGGCCGCGGCGTCCTCGTCGCGCGTGATGCTGGTGAGCGCCGCGAGGTACATCGGCTCGCCGTCGGCGCGCTGGATGAAATACGGTTGCTTGAAGGGCTTCGTCGCCGGATCTGTCGGACGCGGCTCGATGCGCCATTCGAACCAGCCATCGGCCGGCACGAGAATGCGCGCCTTCCTCCATAAATGCTTGTAATACGCGCTCGTCGCGGCGGTTTCGACGCGCGCGTTGATGGTCTGCGGCAGCTTCTTCTGTATGGCCCACGGCGGGCAGTAGCCCCAATGAACCGCGCGGATGGTTTCGTCGGGATAGATGGCGAGCGGATGCGTGCCCGGTGCGAGGTTATAGCCCGGACGCCTGTCGGCGGCGTCCACGAGGACGAACGGATTTTTCAGATGCAGGCGTTGCGCGTAATGCATCGGCAGTCGGTACTGGCTGATTCGGCCGCACATGGCGTTCCTCCGCAAAGTCCAACACGGTTTCCGTGCTTCTGACGCGTTGCTGCGCTAGATCTCGACGACCTTGTCCCACGCGAACTCGGGATTCTCCCATTGCTGGCGGCGGCGGTGGAAATAGCCGCGCGGATTGCACACGACGCGCGTGCCCTCGACGACGTAATCGAACGATGTATGCGTATGACCGTGAATCCACAGCGATGCGGGCGCACGCGCGAGCGATGGCAGATGATTGACGAAGCCCGCCGATACGAGATCTTCCGCGTAGCGCCGCGCGAGGCTTTCGCGCATCGGCGCGTGGTGCGTGACGACGATCGTCTGGCCCGCGAACGGCTTCGCGAGTTCGCCTTCGAGCCAGGCGCGAGCCTGTTCGTGCAGGGCGAGGGAATCGTCGGGTGTGAACTCGCGGGGCTCGCCGTCGGGCTCGGGCCATGCGAGCTGGATCAGGCCTTTGTAATCGAGCATGACCTTCGTGCACGCCTCTTTGGCGTTTTCGATCTCCGCGTCACTGGATCCGAACAGCGCGAAGTCCGTCCAGAGCGTCGTGCCGAGCACACGCCATGCCCCACGGCGATCCACCAGCGACGCATTGTTCAGATAGTGCACGTTGTCGACGCTGCGCGCGGCGTCCTGCATCGCTGCTTCCATTGCGCCGAACTCGGCGTCGTAGTACTCGTGGTTACCGGGCACGTAGATGACGGGCACATCGGAACCGAAATTTTCCGCGGCCCAGCGCAAGCCTTCGGCGTGATTGTGGATATCGCCCGCCAGCACGACGAGATCGGCCTCGGCGTAGGGGATCGCCAGCGGCTCGTCGCATTCGAGATGCAGATCGGATAGCACGCGAATCTTCATGCGATGTTCTCCTTCGCGGACGACGCGCGCGAGCGCACGACCTTGCCGGGATTCATCAGGTTGTCCGGATCGAGCGCGGCCTTGATCGTCTGCATGAGGCGCACTTCGACCGGCGACTTGTAGTGCATCGCTTCATCGACTTTCAACTGCCCGAGACCGTGCTCGGCGCTGATGCTGCCGCGATGCCTGTGCACCTGGTCGTACACGAGCGCGTTGATCGGCGTCTGGAACTCGTCGAGGAACTGTTTCGCATCGACGCCTTCGGGCGCCTGCACGTTGTAGTGCAGATTGCCGTCCCCGAGATGGCCGAACGTCACCATGCGCACGCCGGGCACCGCGTCCGCGATGATCGCATCGGTTTCGTCGATGAAGCGGCCGATGCTCGAAATGGGCACGGCAATGTCATGCTTGATGTTCAGGCCCTCTTCCGCCTGCGCGAGCGGAATATGCTCGCGCAAGCTCCAGAAGGCCTGCGACTGCGCGAGACTCTCCGCGACGACGGCGTTCTCCACGATGCCCTTTTCGAGCGCTTCTTCCATCAGCCGCTCGAAAAGGGCGCGCGCGTGCGCATCGCTTTCGCTGTCGGAGAGTTCGAGCAGGACGGTCTGCCCGTGCGGCTCGTCGAACGGATAGCGCAGTTGCGGGAAATGCTTGCCGACGAGGCGCATCGAGAAGTCGGACATGAGCTCGAAGCCTGTCAGCAGCGCGCCCGCGTGGTGTAGCGCCAGCGAGAGGAAATCGAGCGCGGCGTGCGGCGTCGCAAGTCCGGCCAGCGCCGTGACCCTGGCGACCGGCGCCGGATGCAGCTTCATGACCGCCGCCGTGATGATGCCGAGCGTGCCTTCCGCGCCGATGTAGAGATCGCGCAGATCGTAGCCGGTGTTGTCCTTGCGCAGTCCGCGCAGGCCGTCCCAGATTTCGCCTTGAGGCGTCACGACTTCGAGTCCGAGGCACAGCTCGCGCGTGTTGCCGTAGCGCAGCACGCCGGTGCCGCCCGCGTTCGTGGAGAGATTGCCGCCGATCGTGCAACTGCCTTCGGCGGCGAGACTCAAGGGGAAGAGCCGTTGCGCGCTTTGGGCGTGCGCCTGAATTTCGGCGAGCACGACGCCCGCTTCGACGGTCATCGTGTTGTTGTGCGGATCGACGTTGCGAATGCGATTAAGCCGCTTCAGGCTCACGACTGCTTGCGCGCCGCTCGCATCGGGCGTTGCACCGCCGACGAGACCGGTGTTGCCGCCCTGCGGCACGATCGCGATGCGATGCTCGCGTGCGAGCCGCACGACTGCCGCGACCTGCATCGTGTCGGCGGGCAGCAGCACGGCGCATGCACTGCCGCGATAGCGCTTGCGCCAGTCTACGAGGTAGGGCTCGGTATCGTGGGCGTCGGTGAGGACGTGCGGCGTGCCGAGAACGTCGGCGCAGGCGGCGATGAAAGCTTCAGTTGCGGTCATGTCAGATGAGCAAGGAATCCGATGGAGCGTAGTGCACAGTATCGCGCAGTGATGCGGCGCGCCACCCTCGTCCGAATGGCATAGGCACGCGCGTCGGCACGCGTTTCGTGCTAAAAAGCATCACGTCCTGGCGATGCAGACTTCAGAAAAGCGGCTGGATCAGCTTTTTTTCGAACGTGCGTTCAACCGGGCCGCGCGTTTGAAAGGCGCGACGTAAGCGAGCGCGCAAACGAAGAAGGCAAGGGCGAGGAGCGCTTCGAGCCAGGCGAGCGAAGCGGACAGACCCGCGTCGGTCATGCCGCGCACGACGCCTTCGGCCAGATAAAGAAGTACGAGCATCGACGCCCATTGCAGCGTGTAGACGTTCTTGCGCGCGACGCCCGGCAGCGCGCACGCCAGCGGCAGCCCCTTCAACGCGAGCGCCCATGCGCCGGGCCGCAGCGGTGCGAGCCAGAGTTCCCAGGCGAGCGCGAGCGCAATGAGCGCCACAAGGCTCGCGAGCGCGGCCAGTGCGAACGCGGCGTTCGATCGCGGATTCGCGGCGGCGGGTGCGTTCAGCGGCAAGTTCATGCCGAGCGAGCGCCGCGCACGAGATTGAGCGCGGTGCGCGCAAGCCGGGCGCCGAGCGCGATGGCCAGCGCCTTCTCGTCGGCGGAAATGCCGTGGAGCTGGTTTTCGTCGCTGCCCGCGCGCGCGTGATGCGACGCGCCGTAGGGCGTGCCGCCGCTTTGCGTCGTGGTCAGCCGCGACTCGGTGTACGGGATGCCGACGATCAACATGCCGTGGTGCAAGAGCGGCAGCATCATCGAGAGCAGGGTGCTTTCCTGACCGCCGTGCAGACTCCCGGTCGACGTGAAGACGCTCGCGGGCTTGCCCGCCAGCGCGCCGGAAAGCCACTGCGGCGTCGTGCCGTCGAGGAAGTATTTGAGCGGCGCGGCCATGTTGCCGAAGCGCGTCGGCGAGCCGAGCGCGAGGCCCGCGCATTCTTCGAGATCGCGCAGCTCGGCGTAAGGCGGGCCGTCGGCGGGAATGTCGGGGTGGGTGGCTTCGCAGACGGCGGAGACCGGCGCAACCGTGCGCACACGGGCTTGCATGCCGGGCACGCTGTCGACGCCTTGGGCAATCGCGAGCGCAAGCTCGCGGGTCGCGCCGTGGCGGCTGTAATAGAGCACGAGGATGTCGTTCATAAGGCTTTTTTAGTGAACGGCCATTATAGGTATTGGGTGATTTTCGTGGCGAGACGCGGCTTTGCGCAGGCGCTTCGCCATGACGGGAGAATGCGTTTGCAGCACGTTTCCATCGATCTCGCGGCGGTCAAGCGGCTCGCCAGCTTCGTCGCGCGACGCATCGGCGAAGATCGCGTCGCGCAAGTGGCGGGCAGCCTCACGTTCACGAGCGTGCTGTCGCTCGTACCGCTCGCCACCGTCGCCTTCGCGCTCTTCACTGCGTTCCCGATCTTCGGTTCGTTCCAGGCGTCGCTGCAGGATTTCCTTGCGGTGCATCTGATGCCGCCGCAGATCAACGATCAGATCTTCAAGTATCTGAACCAGTTCGCGTCGAAGGCCAAGGGGCTCACGACCGTCGGCATGATCATCCTGTTCGTGACCTCCGTCATGACGATGATGACGGTCGAGTCCGCGTTCAACGTGATCTGGCGCGTGAAGAAGGCGCGTCCGATCGCGCAACGCGTGCTCGTCTATTGGTCGATCATCACGCTCGGGCCGATTCTCTTCGGCTGCAGCCTGTCCATCTCGTCCTACGTGTTTGCGCATTCGGTCGCGTTCGCGGGCTCGCACAACCTGATGCCGCCGATCGTCGAATGGGCGCTGACGGGCCTCTCGCTGCCGGTCACGGCGCTCGCCTTCACGATCATTTACGTCTACATGCCGAACTGCAAGGTAGAGTGGCGCGATGCGATCGTCGGCGGATTGATCGCGGCGGTCGCTTTCGAACTCGGCAAGCGCGGCTTCGGCTATTACGTGCGGCGCATTCCGACCTATACCGCTGTCTATGGCGCATTCGCCGCGCTGCCGGTGTTCCTGCTGTGGGTCTATCTGTGCTGGATGTTCGCGCTCATCGGCGCGATGGTCACGTCCGCGCTGCCTGCCATTCGCACGGGCCAGTATCATCGGCGTGATTTTCCGGGCAGCGATCTGCTCGACGCACTCGAAATCCTCGCGCGGCTCGTCGAGGCGCGCGACGAAGGCAAACCAGGCCACACCGCATTGCAGCTTTCCAGCATGGCGCGCTGCGATCTGGATACGTCGACGCGCCTGATCGCACGGCTCGACGCGCTCGGCTGGATCGGCCGGCTGGAGGATTCGCGCATGCCGCGCTACATCCTCATCGCCAATCCGAGTCAGATCACGGTGACGATGCTCTTCGAGCAGTTCGTGATCGACCGCGCCGAGCTGGAATACCAACTGAAGCTGGACGCGGCGCAGGTCGATTGCGCCGCGCTCATGAACGCGCTGGAGAACGAAAAGCTGGAGATCACGCTCGGCTCGCTAATCGCCGCGCGGGTGTCCGCGCTCACGAATCCGCGCCTGCGCGAGGCGCCGCGCTCGTCGATGCCGGAGCAGCCCGCCTGAGCGAATGCCGGCGTTTGTCGCGCGCGGATCAAAGCGAGATCTTGCCGACGCAGATGTCCTTGAACATCACCCAGTCGCCCATCAGGCTGTAGACCGGATGGCGAAACGTCGCGGGGCGGTTCTTCTCGAAAAAGAAATGGCCGATCCACGCGAAGCCGTAGCCGCAGACGACGGCCGCGGGCAGCCAGAGCCAGTCGCCGGTCGCGACCGCCATCGCGACGCAGCCGATCACGCCGAGTGAGCCGATGAAATGCAGCCTGCGCGAGACCAGGTTCCGGTGTTCGTCGAGGTAATAGGGATAGAACTCGGCGAAATTCGCGAAATGTTCACCGTGTGCGGTGTGCGCCATGGCGGCCTCCCTGATGATGCAGCCGGTGTCGCGCAGGCGGTGTGCGCCTGTCTGACGATTGGCCGGCAAGAATCATTCTGCGACTGCGACGCGCGCCATGCAAGCGGCCGCAGCGAGCACGCGCGGTTCAGCCGGCCTTCGTGTCCGTTTTGAGGCAGGCGAGTGCGAACGCGAACAATGTGTCGAGCGTCGCGTCGGGCTGCTCGGACATCAGCGCGTGCCCGGCGTCGAGTTCCACCGATTGCACCGTGGCACCGGCCTTCCTGAGCGCATCGACGAGCGGTCGGGCGGCGCGCGGCGGCGTCATCATGTCGCGCTTGCCGCTCACGACGCACACCGGGCAGCGCACGGCGGCCGCGCGTTCGAGGGCATCCGCGTAAGTGTTGCAGGCGCTGAAATCGGTATGAAACAGGAGCGCTTCGCCGCGCAGGCTCACGCGCTCCATGAGCCGCTGGTTCACGCCTTGCAACCAGAAACCGGGCGCGGGACTGGACGGCTTCGCGGCGATCGTGGAATGCGACCACTGATTGACCATCGCGATCGCCTCGGGCTCGTGCTCGCGCGCGGCGTCGAGCAGCGTGTCGGAGACGGCCATCGGCGCGGCGGTCGCGAGCAGGGCTAGGCCTGTCGCGCGCGCGGGATAGCGGCCCGCGACGTCGAGCGCGATCAGCGAACCCATGCTGTGGCCGACGAACATCGCCTTTTGCACATTCGCCGCGTCGAGTACGGCGATCACCCAGTCGGCAAGCTCGCCAATGGTCGGCAGCGCCGGCCCGTCGCTTCGTCCGTGACTCGGAAGGTCGAGCGCCAGCACGCCGAAGCCGTGATGCGCGAAATAGCGCGTCTGCAGCGCCCATACGCTGTGGTCGTGCTCGGCGCCGTGGATGAATACGATGGCGGGCCGGGCGGCGTCGAGCGATTTGCCGCCGGTGTAGGCGTAGGCGGCGCGGCCGTGCACGTCGAGGATCATGCGCGGCTCCCGAGCGGCGCGGCCGCGCCGGCGTCCTGACCGCTTTCAGCGGCTTTCTGGGCGGCCTTCAGCCCGCGCTTGAGATCGTCGATGAGATCGTCCGGGTCCTCGAGTCCGATCGAAAGACGGATGCGCCCCGGCCCGATGCCTGCGGCTTCGAGCGCGGCGGCGTCCATGCGGAAGTGCGTGGTCGAGGCGGGATGGATCACGAGCGAGCGCGCATCGCCGACGTTCGCGAGATGCGAAAACAGCGTGAGCGTTTCGATGAACTTGCGCGCCGCCGGCACGCCGCCCTTCAAATCGAAGCTGAACACCGCTCCCGCGCCGCGTGGCAGCAGACGCGCGGCGAGCGCGCGATCGCGGTGCGTCGGCAGTTCCGGATAGGCCACGCCTTCAACTGCCGGCGAGCTCAGCAGGAACTCGATCACCTTGCGCGTATTCGCGACATGCCGGTCCATGCGCAGCGGCAACGTCTCGATGCCTTGCAGCAGTTGCCAGGCCGCTTGAGGATGCAGGCACGCGCCGAAATCACGCAGGCCCTCGCGCCGGGCACGCAGCAGGAACGGCGCGACCGTGCTCTCTTCGGCGAACACCATGCCGTGAAAGCCGTCGTAAGGCTCGGTGAACTCCGGAAAGCGCCCGCTCGCGGTGAAATCGAAGGTGCCGCCGTCGACGAGCACGCCCCCGATCGTCGTCCCGTGGCCGCCCAGAAATTTGGTGGCGGAGTGATAGACGAGGTCCGCGCCATGCTCGAACGGGCGCAACAGATAAGGCGTGGTGAAGGTGGAATCGACGAGCAGCGGCGCTGCGTGCTCGTGCGCGATTTCCGCGACGCCCGCGATATCGAGCACGTCGAGGCCCGGATTGCCGAGCGTTTCGCCGAAGAAAAGCCGCGTGTTCGGCCGCGCGGCGGCGCGCCACGCGTCGAGATCGTGCGGCGGGACGAAAGTCGTCTCAATGCCAAAGCGCCGCAGCGTGTAATGCAGCAGGTTGTGCGAGCCGCCGTATAGCGCGCTCGACGCGACGATATGCGAACCCGCGCCCATCAGCGTCGCGATGGCGAGATGCAGCGCGGCCTGGCCGCTCGCCGTGCCGATGGCGCCGACGCCGCCTTCGAGCGCCGCGACGCGTTCCTCGAACACCGCGACGGTCGGATTCGAGATGCGCGAATACACATGCCCCGAACGCTCCATGTTGAAGAGCGCCGCGGCGTGATCGCTGTCACGGAAGGTGAACGAGGTGGTCTGATAAATCGGCGTCGCGCGCGCGCCGGTGGCGGGGTCGGGCGCGGCGCCCGCATGCAGCGCGAGCGTGTCGAAACGATTGGCTGGCATCATAGGCGGCCGGCGCGCGAGGCGGCGCCGGCATGCGGCAAAAATGAGGGTCAATCATCGTAACATCGGAAGCGCGTGCCCAAACCTAGGGCGAACGCTTGTCAAAAAACGCGCAAAGCCTTGTCCGTTCGGCTGATGCGGGCCTTGTTCGCTTTCTTTTTGCGAGCCTTTCCGATAGCATCGACCTATGGTTTCATCACCGTTTGAGCATCCGAACAGGCATTTCGCGAGGAGACAGTCATGCGAGTCAGCGACATTCTGAAAGTAAAGGGCAACACGCTCTTTACGGTGACACCCGATACGCCGCTCTCCGACGCGATCGACACGATGGCTGCGCACGATATCGGCTCGCTCGTCGTGATGGAGTACGGCGACCTGGTCGGCATGCTGACCTTCCGCGAGATCATCCTGACCTTGCACAACAACAGCGGCTCGGTCGGCGCCACGACCATCCGCAAGATCATGGACGACCATCCGCTCACGTGCACGCCGGAAACGGATGTAAACGAAGTGCGCCGCATGATGCTGGAGCATCACGTGCGCTATCTGCCTGTCATGGAGAATCGTCAGTTGATGGGCGTCATCTCGTTCTACGACGTGGCCAAGGCCGTCGTGGAAGAGCAGGGCTTCGAAAATCGCATGTTGAAGGCTTATATTCGCGACTGGCCCGAGCAGCAGGAAGAAGCCCGCTGAGCGTCGATGTCGTGCCGCGAGGCGTCGCGCTTCGCGGCATGATGTACGAGCCGATGCTTCGCGCAGAATGCAGTGTCCGCAGCGCGCCCTCATGGCGCGCTTTTTTTCGTCTGGCCGGCAGCAAGGCGAGCCTTCGGCCTGGTTCTCGTTTCATTCGGATTCGATCGCCCTATGCACGGATCAACGCCGAACTCAACCTGTACACAAGACATGAGTGACAAACCGATGCGCGCCTCGTCGCGCACTTCCCGACGTTCGCACGAAGGCGAAAGCCAGTTCCGCCTCCTGCGCGAGCGCCGTTTCGCGCCGTTCTTCTGGACGCAGTTCCTCGGCGCGATGAACGACAACATCTTCAAGGTCGGCTTCACATCGCTCGTCACCTTCCAGGCCGCACGTTTTTCCGGCGTCGATCCGAAGACGGCCGCGTTCCTGATTTCCGCGATCTTCATCGTACCGTTCGTGCTGTTCTCCGCAACCTCCGGGCAGATCGCCGACAAGTATGACAAAGCCGTGCTCGCGCGCCTCGTGAAGACCTTCGAGATCGTCGTGATGCTGATCGGCGGCGCGGGCTTCCTGATGCACAGCGCGCCGCTTCTTTACGCATGCACCTTTCTGATGGGCGTCCACTCGACCGTCTTCGGGCCGGTGAAGTATGCATATCTGCCGCAGCATCTCGATTCGCATGAACTCGTCGGCGGCAACGGGCTCGTCGAAATGGGCACGTTCGTCGCGATCCTGATCGGCACGATCATCGGCGGGGCGGCGGCGGGCGCGATGGAGCACGGCGCGATGCTCCTCGCCGTCGCGTGCGTCGCGTTCGCGATCATCGGGCGCGTGGCCTCGGCGTTCGTACCGAAGTCGGACGCGTCGCAGCCGGACCTGCGCATCAACTGGAATCCGTTTTCCGAGACGTGGCGCAATCTCAAGCTCGCGCGGGCCGATCGCACCGTGTTTCTCAGCCTGCTCGGGATTTCGTGGCTCTGGTTCGTCGGGGCGACCTTTCTCACGTCTTTCTTTAATTTCGCGAAGGATGTGCTGTCTGCCGATCCTGATGTCGTGACCATTCTTCTCGCGACGTTTTCCATCGGCATCGGTACGGGATCGCTGTTGTGCGAGCGGCTGTCGAAGCGCCGCGTCGAGATCGGGCTCGTGCCGCTGGGCTCGATCGGCATCAGCGTGTTCGCGATCGATCTTTTCTTCGCGAGCCACCGCATCGCGCCCGCGGGGCACTTGCTCGACGTCGGCGAATTCCTGCTCGCGCTGCCCCACTGGCGCATTCTCGCGGACCTGTTCCTGCTCGCGATGTTCGGCGGTTTTTACAGCGTGCCGCTCTATGCGCTGATTCAGGCGCGCAGTCAGCCCACTCACCGGGCGCGCATCATCGCGGCGAACAATATCCTCAACTCGTTTTTCATGATCGTCTCCGCGCTGATGGCGCTTGCGCTCACGTCGTTCGGCGTCGGCATTCCGGGGCTCTTTCTGGCCACGGCGCTCCTCAATGTCGTCGTCGCCGTCTATATCTATTCGCTCGTGCCCGAGTTTCTGCTGCGCTTTATCGCGTGGATTCTGGTGCACACGTTCTACCGCATTCGTCTCGTCGGCGCCGAGCGTATTCCCTCGCATGGCGCGGCCGTGCTCGTGTGCAATCACGTGAGTTTCGTCGACGCGGTCGTCATCATGGCCGAAAGCCCGCGTCCGATCCGCTTCGTGATGGATTACCGCATTTTCCGGACGCCGTTCGTCGGCTGGATGTTCCGGCATGTGAAGGCGATCCCGGTCGCGCCCGCGCATGAAAACGCCGACATGCTCGAACGCGCCTACGCTGCATGCGGGCAGGCGCTCAAAGCGGGCGATCTCGTCTGCATCTTTCCTGAAGGCAAGCTGACGCGCACCGGCGAGATCAATCCGTTCCGGCATGGCGTCTCGGAGATTCTGCGGCGTCATCCCGCGCCCGTCGTGCCGATGGCGCTGCGCGGGCTCTGGGGCAGCGTGTTCTCGCGCCACGAGGATGCGCAATGGCCGCGTCCGATTCAGCGCGGCGCGATGACGCGGCTGACGCTCGCGGTCGGCGAGCCGATCGCGCCCGAGGACGTGACGCCGCAACATCTGCAGGACGTGGTGAGCGCGCTGCGCGGCGCAAGGCGCTGAGCGCGGCGGCGCTGGCATAATATCGGTTTCCCCCGACACTTCTTTCAGGTCGACGCTCATGTCCGGCAATACCCTTGGCACGCTCTTCACCGTCACGAACTTCGGCGAGTCGCATGGTCCGGCGATCGGCTGCGTGATCGACGGCTGCCCGCCCGGCATGGCGCTCACCGAAGCCGATATCCAGATCGAACTCGATCGCCGCCGCCCCGGCACGTCGCGTCATGTCACGCAGCGTCAGGAAGCGGACCAGGTCGAAATTCTCTCCGGCGTGTTCGAAGGCGTGACGACCGGCACGCCCATCGCGCTCCTGATCCGCAATACCGATCAGCGCAGCAAGGACTACGGCAACATCGCTCAGACGTTCCGGCCGGGTCATGCGGACTACACCTATTGGCAGAAGTACGGCGTGCGCGACTATCGCGGCGGCGGCCGTTCGTCGGCGCGTCTCACTGCGCCGACCGTCGCCGCGGGCGCGGTCGCGAAGAAGTGGCTGCGCGAGAAGTTCGGTCTCGAGACGCGCGGCTGCATGAGCGCGCTGGGTGAAATCGAGATTCCGTTCGTCGACTGGCAGCACGTGCCCGAGAACCCGTTCTTCTCGCCGAATGCCGAAATCGTGCCGCAACTCGAAGCGTACATGGACGGACTGCGCCGTGATGGCGATTCTGTGGGCGCGCGCATCGAGGTCGTTGCGACGGGGGTGCCCGTCGGACTCGGCGAGCCGCTGTACGACCGGCTCGATGCCGACATCGCTCACGCGATGATGGGCCTCAATGCAGTGAAGGCCGTCGAGATCGGCGCGGGCTTCGCAAGCGTCGCGCAACGCGGTTCGCAGCACGGCGACGAGATGACGCCCGAAGGCTTCGCGGCCAACAACGCGGGCGGTATTCTCGGCGGCATTTCGAGCGGACAGGACATCAGGGTGTCGATCGCGATCAAACCGACCTCGAGCATTCGCACGCCGCGTCAGTCGATCGACAAGCAAGGCGCGAGCGCGACCGTCGAGACCTTCGGGCGTCACGATCCGTGCGTCGGCATTCGCGCTACGCCGATCGCCGAAGCGCTACTCGCGCTCGTGCTGATGGATCACGCGCTGCGTCATCGGGCGCAATGCGGCGATGTCGTGGTCGACACGCCCAAGATAGCGGCGCAAGCACCGACGGAATAAGTCGAAGCATTAAGAAAACGGGCGCCGGTCTCAACGACCGGCGCCCGTTTTCTTTCGGCGAAGCAGAAATCACATGTTCGGATAGTTCGGCCCGCCGCCGCCTTCCGGCGTAACCCACACGATGTTCTGCGTCGGGTCCTTGATGTCGCACGTCTTGCAGTGCACGCAGTTTTGCGCGTTGATCTGCAGGCGCTCGTTGCCGTCGTCGGACTTGACGAACTCGTACACCGCGGCCGGGCAGTAGCGGCCTTCCGGACCGGCATAGGTGCGCAGGTTCACGTTGACCGGCACGCTCGGATCCTTCAGCGTCAGATGCGCTGGCTGATTCTCTTCGTGATTCGTGTTCGAGATGAACACCGACGAGAGACGGTCGAACGTGAGCTTGCCATCGGGCTTCGGATAGACGATCGGCTTGCACTGCGACGCCGGCTTCAGCATCTCGTGATCCCAATGCTGATGATGCAGCGTCCACGGCACGTTGCCGCCCATCACCTTTTGCTCGAGGCCGACCATGAAGGTGCCGAGGTAGAGGCCCTTGCTCATCCACTGCTTGAAGTTGCGCGCGCGATACAGCTCGGTCTTGAGCCACGAACTGTCGAACGCTTCGGGGTAAGCAGTGAGTTCGTCGTTCTGGCGGCCCGCCTGCACGGCTTCGAACGCGGCTTCGGCAGCCATCTTGCCGGACTTGATCGCCGCGTGACTGCCCTTGATGCGCGATGCGTTGAGAAAGCCCGCGTCGTCGCCCGCGAGCGCGCCGCCCGGGAACGCGAGCTTTGGCAGCGACATGAGGCCGCCCGCGGTGATCGCCCGCGCGCCGTAAGAAATGCGCTTGCCGCCTTCGAGGAACGGTCGGATCGACGGATGCGTCTTGTAGCGCTGGAATTCCTCGAACGGCGACAGATACGGATTCGAATACCCCAGCCCGACGACAAAGCCCACCACCACCTGATTGTTGTCCATGTGGTAGAGGAACGAGCCGCCGTAGGTGTCGGGTTCGAGCGGCCAACCGGCTGTGTGGATCACGAGTCCCGGCTTGTGCTTGACCGGATCGATTTCCCACAGCTCCTTGATGCCGATGCCATACACCTGCGGATCGGAATTCTGGTTGAGCTTGAACTTGTCGACCAGTTGACGGCCGAGATGCCCGCGCGCGCCTTCGCAGAAAAGCGTGTATTTCGCGTGCAGTTCCATGCCGAGCTGGAAATTCTCGGTCGGCTCGCCATCCTTGCCGACGCCCATGTTGCCCGTGACGACCCCGCGCACCGAACCGTCCTCGGCATAGAGCACTTCGGCGGCCGGAAAGCCCGGAAAGATCTCCACCCCGAGCGCCTCGGCCTGCTGGCCGAGCCATCGCGTCACGTTCGCGAGGCTGATGACGTAGTTGCCGTGATTCTTGAAGTTGTCGGGAAGCAGCCAGTTCGGCACCTGCTTCGCGTCGCTCTGCGTCAGGAAAAGGAACCGGTCCTCGGTCACTTCGACGTCGAGCGGAGCGCCTTTTTCCTTCCAGTCGGGAATGAGTTCGGAGAGGCCGCGCGGGTCCATCACCGCGCCGGACAGAATGTGCGCGCCGATCTCGGAGCCTTTCTCCAGCACGCACACGCCGATTTCGACGCCTTTCTCCTCCGCCAGTTGCTTCAACCGGATGGCCGCCGACAAACCGGCTGGTCCCCCGCCAACGATGACGACGTCGTATTCCATCGATTCGCGGGGACCGTACTGCTCGATGAGGCTCGCCGGGGTCATCAATGCTCCTATGTACCGTTAGAATGCCCTTTCGGGATCGCGTATTTTCAGGGAAGGCGAAGCGGGCTGCAACCAAAAGCTCGCCAATTTAGCACGACCGTACTATTATCCACGACACCCGCGCTATCGGTGTTGATGCTTATAGCCCGCATCGGCGCGTCTGTGCGCCCGTCAGGGCTGAGCCAACCATAAAAAGGAAGCACAATGGGCCGTTCGATCAACCTGGAAGGCAAGGTCGCGCTGATCACCGGCGCGTCCAGTGGTTTGGGCAAGCGTTTCGCACAAGTGCTGTCGCAGGCAGGCGCCAAGGTGGTGCTCGCGAGCCGTCGCACCGAGCGCCTGAAGGAACTGCGCGCCGAAATCGAGGCGTCGGGCGGCGCGGCGCACGTCGTCTCGCTCGATGTGACGGATTACCAGAGCGTCAAATCGGCGGTTGCGCATGCGGAGACCGAAGCGGGTACCATCGACATCCTCGTCAATAACTCGGGTGTGTCGACCACGCAGAAGCTCACGGAGGTCACGCCCGCTGACTTCGAGTTCGTCTTCGGCACGAACGTGCGGGGCGCGTTTTTCGTCGCGCAGGAAGTCGCGAAGCGCATGATCATGCGCGGCAACGGCGCGGCCAAGCCGGCGTATCGCATCATCAACGTGGCGTCCGTGGCCGGCTTGCGCGTGTTCCCGCAGATTGGCCTCTATGCGATGAGCAAGGCCGCCGTCGTGCAGATGACGAAGGCGATGGCGCTCGAATGGGGCCGCCACGGCATCAACGTCAACGCGATCTGCCCGGGTTACATCGACACCGAAATCAATCATCATCACTGGAAGACCGAGCAGGGACAGAAGCTCATTTCGATGCTGCCGCGCCGCCGCTTGGGTTCGCCTGACGATCTCGACGGTCTGCTGCTGCTGCTCGCAGCCGACGAATCGCAGTTCATGAACGGCTCGGTGATCTCGGCGGACGATGGCTTTTCGCTCTGAGCGGTTTTCTCTTTTTTACACTTGCAACTGTAGAGCAGTCCATGAGCACCGACAGCCAATTTCACACCGTCATCGATGTGTCCATGCCGATCCGCTGGGGCGACATGGACGCGTTCGGCCACGTCAACAACACGGTCTTTTTCCGCTACATGGAACAGGTGCGCATCTCGTGGTTCGAGCGACTCGGCATCGCGGGCGGCAATGGCGAGGGGCAAGGGCCGGTGATCGTGAATGCGTCGATGGAGTTTCTGAAGCAGCTCCATTATCCCGGCGACGTGATCGGCCGGATGTCCGTCGGCAAGCCCGGACGCAGCAGCTTCGACACGCGCTTCGAGCTCTATCGCGCCGATGCGCCCGGCGTGCTCTACGCGCGTGGCGCGGCGAGGATCGTGTGGATCGACTATGCCGCGGGCAAGTCGCTGCCGATTCCGGATTTCATGCGGCAGACCATCGAGAAGGCCATACCGGTGGCGTCGTGATCGCGCGCGGTCGGTCTGAATGCCTCAGGTGCCGAGCAGCCGCTGTAGAAGTTCGGTGGCATTGCCCGTGTCGTACTTCCTCATGAGCCGCGCCCGGTAGATATCGACCGTGCGCGGGCTGATATCGAGCACGCGGCCGATCTGCTTGCTCGTCTTGCCTGTCACGAGCTGCGCGGCAATCTCCCGCTCGCGCGGCGTCAGTTCGATCGCCACCCGCCGCGTCGCGCTCAAGTCTTCGAACGTCCAGACGCCCGCCGCATGCGGCGCGGCCCGATCGAGGGCGCGCCCGGTCACGTGGCACCAGAAGAGTTCACCGTTTCTCCGCTTCATGATCCGGTCGTCGCTGTAAGTGCCTTCCTTGCTGATATGCGCCGCGATGCGCTCACCGATGCGCGCGAACTCGTCCGGCGACGGATATAACACCTCGAACGACTTGCCGATGAGCGCCTCACGCGCGAAACCGAATATCGCGCAGAGCTGCTCGTTGCAGTCCTCGATGATGCGCTCGCGCGAAAGCACGAGCCCGACGGGCGCGAGGTGAAACGCGGTTTGATAATCCAGTGCACGCATGTGAAATCGGGCGCGCGGGCGCTTGCGTTTCGCGGCGAAAAAGGCGCCGGGAACCAAACGCGCGCGGGCAAAGACTTATGTATTTTTGCGTATTGTGCCGGATCACCGCGCCAAAGTACTCTTTCGCCATGCGAAAAGGCCGTGCGACGCGCTCCTGACAGCGCGAACGCGGCGTCAAAAAACCGATTTTCAGTTGGTTCAACATGGAAGGGACATTGAGATGAACAAGGTCTATCCCAGCGCGAAAGCCGCGCTCGAGGACATCGTCAAGGACGGGCAGACGTTCGCCGTCGGCGGTTTCGGGCTGTGCGGCATTCCCGAGGCGCTGATCGAAGCGCTGCGCGACACGGGCGTGAAGGGCATCACCTGCATCAGCAATAATGCGGGCGTCGACGGTTTCGGGCTGGGTCTGCTTCTCGAGACACGCCAGATCAAGAAGATGATTTCGTCGTACGTCGGCGAAAACAAGGAGTTCGAGCGGCAATATCTCGCTGGCGAACTCGAACTCGAATTCACGCCGCAAGGCACGCTCGCCGAGAAACTGCGCGCGGGCGGCGCGGGCATCCCGGCGTTTTTCACGAACACGGGCTTCGGCACGGTGATCGCGGAAGGCAAGGAAACGCGCCAGTTCGGCGAGAACCACTACGTGCTCGAACATTCGCTGACGGCCGATGTCGCGCTCGTGAAAGCCTGGAAGGCGGACAAGTCCGGCAACCTGATTTATCGCCGCACGGCACGCAACTTCAACCCGAACTGCGCGATGGCCGGCAAGATCACCGTGGCCGAAGTGGAAGAGATCGTCGAGACGGGCGAACTCGATCCGGACATGATTCATACGCCCGGCATCTTTGTGCAACGCCTCGTCCTGAATGCGCATCCGGAAAAGCGCATCGAACAACGCATCGTCCGCGCGAAAGGAGAGTAATCATGGCTTGGACTCGAGACCAGATGGCCGCGCGCGCGGCGAAGGAACTGCAGGACGGCTTCTACGTGAACCTCGGCATCGGCTTGCCGACGCTCGTCGCCAATCACGTGCCGGAAGGCATGGAAGTGTGGCTGCAGTCGGAAAACGGCTTGCTGGGCATCGGCCCGTCGCCGTATGAAGACGAAGTCGACGCCGATCTCATCAACGCCGGCAAGCAGACGGTGACGACGCTGCCCGGCTCGTCGATCTTTTCGTCGGCGGATTCGTTCGCGATGATCCGCGGCGGCCACATCAACCTGGCGATCCTCGGCGCGATGCAGATCAGCAAGAAGGGCGATCTGGCCAACTGGATGATCCCCGGCAAGATGATCAAGGGCATGGGCGGCGCGATGGACCTCGTCGCTGGCGTGAAGCGCGTCGTCGTGCTGATGGAGCATGTCGCGAAGGGCGATCAGCACAAGATCCTCGAAGAGTGCTCGTTGCCGCTGACGGGCGTGGGCGTCGTGGATCGCATCATCACGGATCTCGGCGTGATCGACGTCACCGACACCGGGCTGAAGGTGGTCGAGCTGGCCGACGGCGTGACCGCCGAGGAAATCCAGCAGAAAACGGGCGCGCCGCTCGATGTGACGAGCGTGAAGTGATGGCGATCTGACAGAACGCCGCTTGCGCGGCGTGAGCGCGGCTCGGAGCCGATTGCAGGCGGGCGAAGCTTTTGCAGCTTCGCCCGTTTTCTTTTTTTGCCCGATCGTCGGTATTTGCTGCGTGCAGGCGGGTCGTCCATCCGGCCAACGTCCGCTCGAACCCACGGGATGCGCTTTACAATCGTTTCGACACTTGCCACGAGGAACTCTCTATGACCGCACCCATCGTCGTCGAACCCGTGCATTCCGATTTGAGCGATCCGCGACAGCGCTTCGTGCAATGCGCGAGCCCGGCGGGTCTGCATCGCATTGCTTACACGGAGTGGGGCGATCCGGCGAATCCGCGCGTGCTGCTTTGCGTGCACGGATTGACGCGTTCGGGCCGTGACTTCGACAAGCTCGCGCAGGCGTTCGCACGCGACTATCGCGTGGTGTGCCCGGATGTGGTGGGACGAGGGCTCTCCGACTGGCTTGCCGACCCGCGTTATTACGGGGTGCCGCAATACGTCGCCGACATGGTCACGCTGATCGCACGTCTGAACGTCGAGACGGTGGACTGGTTCGGCACGTCGATGGGCGGGCTCATCGGCATGGCGCTCGGCGGGTTGCCGAATACGCCCATCCGGAAGATGCTGCTCAACGATGTCGGGCCCCATATCGAGCCGATCGCGCTACAGCGCATCGGCGACTATCTCGGCAAGCCAGCGCGCTTCGCATCGCTCGATGAAGGCGTGCGGCATGCGGCGGCGCTCGCGGCGTCGTTCGGGCCGCTGACCGATGCGGAGTGGACGAGCATCAATACGCCGCTGCTGCACGAGCGCGACGGCGCGTGGGGCTTCCGCTACGACCCGGGCATCGCGACGCCGTTCACGTCGGCAACGGACGAGCAGAATGCGGCCGGCGAGGCGTTCCTGTGGCGCTCTCTTGCGTCGATCAGGACGCCGGTGCTGGTCGTGCGCGGCGAGACGTCGGATCTGCTGTCGCGCGAGACGGTCGCGCAAATGGTCGAAAAAGGTCAGGCCGTGACGAGCGTCGAGATTCCCGGCGCGGGACATGCGCCGGCATTTCTTGCCGAAGATCAAATCGCTGTCGCCAGGGGGTTCTTTCTCGAAAATAGCGACAGCGGGGCATAATATCGGGCTGGGCGCACGTCGCTTGTGCCCGTTTTTCACCCTTCATCGATCAGGAACACACAATGGCAGTCATTCGTCATCACGTCGGTCCGCGCCTCTCCGAAACCGCCATCCACAACGGCACGGTATATCTCGCGGGCCAGATCGCAGAAGACACGGACCAGGACATTACGGGCCAGACGCGCGAAGTGCTCGGCCACATCGACCGCTTGCTCGAGGAAGCGAACAGCGACAAGTCGCACCTGCTTTCGGTGCAGATCTATATCTCGGACATGATTCACTTCCTCGGCATGAACGCCGTGTGGGACTCGTGGGTCGCGGAAGGCAACACGCCGCCGCGCGCGACGGTCGAGGCGAAGCTCGCCAATCCGGCGTGCCTCGTCGAAATCGTCGTGATCGCCGCGCAACGCAGCTGATTCATCGCTTCGCCTGAAGTAGTGGCAATACCCGCATGACCGCGACCGCCGTCCCCGCCCAAACGCTGCCCGAGCCGTCCATCGACGACGCGCTCGCGTTCGTGCGCGAGCACGCGAAGGATGCGCGGGTCTCGACGGGCGAACTGCTGGCGGATCATGCGGCGGGCACAGCGCGCATCATGCAGACGCTCAACGTCGATTCGCATGCGATCGCGGCGGCGGCGTTGTTCGTGCTGGTGCCGCATCTCGATGATCCGGAGAAAGTCATTGCCGAGCGCTTCGGCCCGGAAGTGCAGCGGCTCGTCGGCGATGTGCGCAAGCTCTTGCGGCTCGGCTCGGTCAGTTCCCGTGCGACGCTCGCGGCATTGCCCGAGAACACGCGCGATGCGCAGGCCGCGCGCCGCGCGCAGGTCGAGGCGCTGCGCAAGATGCTGCTCGCGTTCGCTCAGGACATACGCGTCGTCTTGATCAGGCTCGCGTCGCGCGTGCAGACGTTGCGTTATCACGCCGCGCACAAGACCGATCCCTCGCCGGACGTGCCGCGGGAGACGCTCGAGATCTACGCGCCGCTCGCCAATCGCCTTGGTATCTGGCAACTGAAGTGGGAACTGGAGGATCTGTCGTTCCGCTTCGAGGATCCGGTCACGTACAAACGCATCGCGAAGCTGCTCGACGAGCGGCGCGTCGAGCGCGAGACGTATGTGACCGAGGCAATCGCTCGATTGCAGAAAGAGCTCGACACCGCGCACATCAAAGCGGAAGTCAGCGGGCGGCCGAAGCACATCTACAGCATCTGGAAGAAGATGCGCGGCAAGCATCTCGACTTCTCCGAACTGAACGACGTGCGTGCGTTTCGGGTGATCGTCGGCGACATCAAGGACTGCTACACCGTGCTCGGCATCGTGCACAACCTGTGGCAACCGGTGCCGCGAGAATTCGACGACTACATTTCACGTCCCAAGCCCAATGGCTACAAGTCGCTGCATACGGTCGTGATCGGCGATGACGGGCGCGCGTTCGAAGTGCAGATCCGTACCCACGAAATGCATCAGTTCGCCGAGTACGGTGTGGCTGCGCACTGGCGTTACAAGGAAGCGGGCGCGCGCGGCTATGCGGGGCAGGTGACGGCGAGCGAGAAATACGACGAGAAGATTGCATGGCTGCGTCAGCTTCTCGCGTGGAAGGATGACGTCGAAGGCGAGCCGCCGGGCTGGCAACATCTGCGCGACGCCACGCTCGACGACGATCATATTTACGTGTTGACGCCGCAGGCGCGCGTGATCGCGCTGCCGCAGGGCGCTACTGCCGTCGATTTCGCGTATCACCTGCACAGCGAGCTTGGGCATCGCTGCCGCGGCGCGCGTGTCGACGGCGCGATGGTGCCGCTCAACACGCCGCTGCAGAACGGGCAGACGGTCGAGATCGTCGCGGTAAAGGAAGGCGGGCCGTCGCGCGACTGGCTCAATCCGCAGCTCGGCTATTTGCACAGCGCACGGGCGCGGCAGAAGGTGCGCTCGTGGTTCCTCGCGGCCGATGCCGCGGAGCACATCGCGGCGGGGCGCACGATCGTTGAAAAGACTTTGCAGCGCGAGGGAAAGACGTCGGTGAGCCTGGAGCAGCTCGCGACGAAGCTTGGCTTCAAGACACCCGAAGATCTCTATGCGGTCGTCGCGAAGGAAGAGTTCAGCCTGCGCAACATCGAGCAAGCGCTTTCGGACACGCCGCCGCCCGAGCCGGAGCCGGAGGCGCCCGAGCAGTTCGAGAAGCGCAGCAGCGGGCAAAGCGTCGCGCACGGCGCGTCCACGGGCGTGCTCGTCGTGGGCGTGGATGCGTTGCTCACGCAACTCGCGCGCTGCTGCCGCCCTGCGCCGCCCGATCCGATCGCGGGCTTCATCACGCGCGGCAAGGGCATGTCGGTTCACCGCAGCGATTGCGCGACGTTCAAGCGCATGGCCCAGCGCTCGCCCGAGCGCGTGTTGCACACGACCTGGTCCGCCGATGTGATGAACGGACGCGGTTCGTCGGTATATCCGGTGGATCTTTCGGTGGAGTCCGCGGACCGGCAGGGTTTGCTACGCGATATCTCCGAAGTGTTCGCGCGCGAGAAGATCAACGTGATTGGCGTAAAGAGCCAGAGCCGCAGGAATATCGCCTATATGCAGTTTACGGTGGAAGTGTCGAGCGCGGCGCAGATTCAGCGCGCGTGCACGCTGCTCAATGAAGTGCAGGGTGTGATTCGCGCGTCGCGTCGCGCGTAATCGCTGGGCGTTGAACGGATCGGCGAATATTTTAGATTTTTCTGAAGATAACCACTTGCCAAGATCCGAAACGCTCCATATAATCTCACTTCTTTCAGGCTCGTAGCTCAGCTGGTTAGAGCACCACCTTGACATGGTGGGGGTCGTTGGTTCGAGTCCAATCGAGCCTACCAACGAAAACGAAATTCGGCGAACTCTGGTTTGCGGAGTTTCAAACCGCAAGAAGCGCTTAGCGCAAAAGGCGAATATAAATGGCACTTCGAACGTTGACCGAAACAAATTCGGAGCGACGCTAGTCGAGGACCTATTTCGCCTTCTGCCAAATTGTTTCGCGGTATGTGTGAAAAGTGAATGCGGCCCCTCGATAGCGGGGCCGCATTTTTTTTGCCTTGCGATTTTTGAAGTGAAATCGCGCGGCAATGCTTAAATCGAATCGCTCGGCATGCGCCAGCGTCTTGGAGAACGATATGGTTTCGGTACGTTTGCCTGATGGGTCGGTCCGACAATACGACCACCCGGTGACCGTCGCGGAAGTCGCGGCATCGATCGGCGCGGGCCTTGCCAAGGCAGCGCTCGCCGGCAAGCTCAATGGCGAACTCGTCGATACCTCGTTTCTGATCGACAAGGATTCGTCGCTTGCCATCGTCACTGACAAGGATCCGGAAGGCGTCGATGTCGTGCGCCACTCTACCGCGCATTTGCTCGCTTATGCGGTCAAGGATCTGTTTCCCGAGGCGCAAGTGACCATCGGGCCGGTCATCGACAACGGCTTCTATTACGACTTCTCGTACAACCGTCCCTTCACCCCCGAAGATCTCGAGAAGATCGAAAAGCGCATGCAGGAACTCGCGAAGAAGGACGAGCCGGTGTCGCGCCGCGTCGTCTCGCGCAACGAGGCGGTGGAGTACTTCAAGAGCATCGGCGAAAACTACAAGGCAGAGATCATCGAGTCCATCCCGGAAAGCGATGAAATCCGTCTGTACGGGCACGGCAACTTCATCGACCTGTGCCGCGGTCCGCACGTGCCGTCCACCGGCAAGCTGAAGGTCTTCAAGCTGATGAAAGTCGCCGGCGCCTACTGGCGCGGCGATTCGAAGAACGAGCAGCTTCAGCGGATCTACGGCACCGCGTGGACCAAAAAGGAAGATCAGGACGCCTATCTCCACATGCTCGAAGAAGCCGAGAAGCGCGATCATCGAAAGCTCGGCAAGCAACTCGACCTGTTCCATCTGCAGGACGAAGCGCCGGGCATGGTGTTCTGGCATCCCAAGGGCTGGTCGCTGTGGCAGCAGGTCGAGCAGTACATGCGCCGCCGCGTGAACGAGGCCGGTTACCTCGAAATCAAGACCCCGATGGTGATGGACCGCTCGCTCTGGGAAGCGTCGGGCCATTGGCAGAACTATCGTGAAAACATGTTCACGACCGAGTCGGAAAAGCGCGACTACGCGATCAAGCCGATGAACTGTCCGGGTCACGTTCAGGTGTTCAACCATGGTCTGCGTTCGTATCGCGATCTGCCGCTGCGTTACGCGGAGTTCGGCTCATGCCATCGCAACGAGCCGTCGGGCGCGCTGCATGGCCTGATGCGCGTGCGCGGTTTCGTTCAGGACGATGCGCATATCTTCTGCACCGAAGATCAGTTCATCGCGGAATCGATCGCCTTCAATACGCTCGCGATGAGCGTGTACAAGGATTTCGGGTTCGATCACATCGACATCAAGCTGTCGCTGCGCCCCGATCAACGTGCCGGCACCGATGAAATCTGGGACCGCGCGGAGCAGGGCTTGCGCGAGGCGCTGACCGCGTGCGGTCTCAAGTGGGAGGAACTCGCCGGCGAAGGCGCGTTCTACGGTCCGAAAATCGAATATCACATCAAGGACGCGCTCGGCCGCTCGTGGCAATGCGGCACGCTGCAGCTCGATATGGTGCTGCCGGAGCGTCTGGGCGCCGAGTACGTCGCGGAAGACAACAGCCGCCGCCGTCCGGTGATGCTCCACCGCGCAATCGTCGGATCAATGGAGCGATTCCTCGGCATCCTGATCGAGCATCATGCCGGCGCAATGCCGCCGTGGCTCGCGCCGATCCAGGCCGTCGTGCTGAATATTGCCGAAAGTCAGGCTGAATATGCGGGTAATCTGGCCCAATCGTTGCAAAAACAAGGGCTTAGAGTCGAGTCGGATTTGCGCAACGAGAAGATTAGCTATAAAATACGCGAGCACACGCTGCAAAAGGTGCCGTATTTGCTGGTCGTCGGCGACAAGGAGCGTGATGCGCAAACCGTAGCCGTGCGTGCTCGTGGCGGTGTCGATCTGGGCGTGATGCCGGTCGACGCATTCCTCGAACGTCTGCAGCAGGAAGTGCGGGCGTTCAAGTAAGTCACTCGCAGCGCGGCTTGTTTTTTCATTTTTAGAGGAAACGTAACATCGCTACTGATAAGTCGTCACATCGCATCAACGGTGAAATTACCGCGCCGGAAGTGCGCTTGGTCGGAGTGGACAACGAGCCGCTCGGAATCGTGAAGCTCGCCGAAGCGTTCCGTCAATCGGAACAGCTCGACGTGGATCTCGTCGAAATCGCGCCGCAGGCGTCACCGCCTGTCTGCCGTTTGATGGACTACGGAAAGTTCAAGTATTCGGAAGCGAAGAAGCAACACGAAGCGAAGTTGAAGCAGAAGATCGTGCAGGTGAAGGAAGTAAAATTCCGCCCCGGCACCGATGACGGTGACTACAACGTCAAGCTGCGCAACCTTACGCGCTTCCTCGAAGACGGCGACAAGACGAAGATCACGTTGCGTTTCCGCGGCCGTGAAATGGCGCACCAGGAAATCGGCATGCGTATGCTCGAACGCCTGAAGTCCGATCTGGACGAATTTGGCCAGGTCGAGCAGATGCCGAAGATGGAAGGGCGCCAGATGATCATGGTGCTTGCCCCGAAGAAAAAGGGTAAGTAAGCGCAAAAGCGGTAAGGCGATGGATCGCGCGCCGTCACAAGGCGGCTGGCGCGGCATTGTCGGAAGTTTCAGGGCGTCGCCGCTTCGGTGGCGGCGCTCATGAAAGGCGGCGGTTCTTCACTGAGCCGTTTGCACATAAGTGGAGCGTGGGTTTCGAAGGGCGGGAAGGGGTTCGTCGGCCGCATCGACGGATCAGCCGCACACCCATGACCATCTAATAAACTGGAGTTGTTTCATGCCGAAGATGAAGACCAAGAAGAGTGCTGCAAAGCGCTTCGTGGTGCGTCCGGGCGGTACCGTCAAGCGCGGTCAGGCCTTCAAGCGCCACATTCTTACCAAGAAAACCACCAAGAACAAACGCCATCTGCGTGGCTCGACGGCCGTTCACGATTCCGATCTGAACTCCGTCCGCGCGATGCTGCCGTTCGCCTAACCTCAACTTAAACTCATAGGAGCGCAACATGCCTCGAGTAAAACGTGGGGTTACCGCACGGGCCCGTCACAAGAAGATCATCCGTCTGGCCAAGGGTTACCGCGGCCGTCGCAATAACGTCTATCGCATCGCCAAGCAGGCGGTCATGCGCGCAGGCCAGTACGCCTACCGCGATCGCCGCAACAAGAAGCGTGTGTTCCGCGCACTGTGGATCACGCGTATCAACGCGGCGGTGCGTCAGCACGACATGACCTATAGCGTGTTCATCAACGGCCTGAAGAAGGCATCGATCGAACTCGACCGCAAGGTTCTGGCTGACATGGCTGTGTTCGACAAGGCTGCTTTTGCTGCGATCGTGAAGCAGGTGAAAGCCGCCGTTGCAGCCTAATTGCGAAATTAGTACTGCGTGGTTCGCCTCTTCGTCGCCAGGTCGTTGACGGCGGCGGAAGGCAGAAAACGGGGCTCTCACCGAGCCCCGTTTTTGTTGGTCGGACGGTTTTGCTTATCCTCGCGATTGGCACGCGCTTCGTGAAGCGTGGATGAGCAAAACCGAACCTCAGATTGAATTTCGACGTTAAAAGATGGGATCAATGGATCTGGACCAGATTGTCGCCGACGCGAAGAGCGCCTTTGAACACGCCACCGATACCACCACGCTCGAAAACGAGAAGGCCCGGTTTCTCGGCAAGTCCGGTGCGCTGACCGAGTTGCTGAAGGGATTGGGCAAACTCGACCCGGAAGCGAAGAAGACCGAAGGCGCGCGCATCAATCAGGCGAAGCAGCAGGTCGAAGCCGCGTTGAACGCGCGCCGTCAGGCGCTCGCGGACGCGTTGCTGAACCAGCGTCTCGCGGCCGAAGCGATCGACGTCACGCTGCCGGGACGCGGCGCGGGAGTGGGCACGCTGCATCCTGTGATGCGCACGTGGGAGCGCGTTGAGCAAGTGTTCCGCACGATCGGCTTCGACGTGGCCGACGGTCCAGAGATCGAAACCGACTGGTACAACTTCACCGCACTGAACAGCCCGGAGAACCATCCGGCGCGCTCGATGCAGGACACGTTCTACGTTGACGGCAAGGACGCCGATGGCCGGCCGCTGCTGCTTCGCACGCACACGAGCCCGATGCAGGTGCGCTACGCGCGCATGAACAAGCCGCCGATCAAGGTGATCGTGCCGGGCCGCACGTATCGGGTGGATAGCGACGCTACGCACTCGCCGATGTTCAACCAGGTCGAAGGCCTGTGGATCGAAGAAAACATCAGCTTCGCGGACCTGAAGGGCGTCTACACCGATTTCCTGAAGAAATTTTTCGAGCGCGACGACATTCTCGTGCGCTTTCGTCCGTCGTACTTTCCGTTCACGGAGCCGTCTGCCGAAATCGACATGATGTTCGAGCATGGCAAGAACGCGGGCAAATGGCTGGAAATCTCCGGCTCGGGTCAGGTTCACCCGACCGTCATCCGCAACATGGGCCTCGATCCTGAGCGCTATATCGGCTTCGCATTCGGTAGCGGGCTCGAGCGCCTGACGATGCTGCGCTATGGCGTGCAGGATCTGCGTCTGTTTTTCGAGAACGATCTGCGTTTCCTGCGCCAGTTCGCGTAACGCGGCGGCCTTGCCTGCGGCGTCCGGCGCTCCAACGGGAAGCCGGACGAGACTCCAAACATTTCGAACGTAGACACACATGCAATTCCCAGAATCCTGGCTCCGCAGTTTCGTCGATCCCAAGCTCTCCACCGATGAACTCGCGCACGCGCTGACGATGGCCGGTCTCGAAGTCGAAGACCTGCGCCCGGTCGCGCCGCCGACCACGAAGATCGTCGTCGGGCAAGTGCTCGAAGTCGCCAAGCATCCGAATGCCGACAAGCTCAATGTCTGTCAGGTCGACGTTGGCACGGGCGAGCAGTTGAACATCGTGTGCGGCGCGCCGAATGTGTCGCCGGGCATCAAGGTGCCAGTGGCGCTCATCGGCGCGGTGCTGCCTCCGGCGGAGCCGGGCGGCGAGCCGTTCGCGATCAAGCCCACGAAGCTGCGCGGTGTCGATAGCCAGGGCATGTTGTGTTCGGCGCGCGAGCTGAAGCTATCGGAGGATCACAGCGGTTTGCTGATCCTGTCCGCCGATGCGAAGGTCGGTCAGGATATCCGCGAGGCGCTCAACCTCGACGACACCGTGTTCGAAATCAAGCTCACGCCGAACAAGGCGGATTGCCTGTCGGTGTTCGGCGTCGCGCGCGAGACCGCCGCGATCACCGGCGCACCGCTGAAGCAACCGGACATGCCCGCGGTCGAAACGAAGCTCGACGAAAAGCTGCCCGTGAAGATCATGGCGCCCGATCTGTGCGGCCGCTTCTCCGGCCGCGTGATCCGCGGCGTGAACGCGCACGCGAAGACGCCGCAATGGATGGTCGAGCGCCTCGAGCGCGCGGGCCAGCGCAGCATCTCCGCGCTCGTCGATATCTCCAATTACGTGATGCTCGAGCTCGGCCGTCCGTCGCACGTGTTCGATCTCGACAAGATCCACGGCGCGATGGAAGTGCGCTGGGGCAAGAAGGGCGAGTCGCTGAAGCTCCTGAACGGCAATACCATCGAGGTCGATGAAACCGTCGGCGTGATCGCGGACGATCACCATCTCGAAAGCCTCGCGGGCATCATGGGCGGCGACAGCACCGCCGTGTCGCTCGACACGACCAACATCTATCTCGAAGCCGCTTTCTGGTGGCCGGATGCAATCCGCGGCCGCGCGCGCAAGTACAACTTCTCGACCGATGCGGCGCATCGCTTCGAGCGCGGCGTCGACTACTCGACGACCGTCGAGCACATCGAACGCATCTCGCGCCTGATCCTCGACATCTGCGGCGGCGCAGCCGGTCCGGTCGACGACCAGATCATCAACGTACCCGAGCGCAATCCGGTGTCGATGCGCGTGTCGCGCGCGCATCGAATCATCGGCGTGGAGATTGGCGCCGAAGAAATCGCGCAGATCTTCACGCGCCTGAGCCTCGCATTCGAGCGCGACGGCGATACTTTCAGGGTTACGCCGCCGCCGTATCGTTTCGACATCGAGATCGAGGAAGATCTGATCGAAGAAGTCGCGCGCATCTACGGTTTCGAGAAGATTCCGGCGCGCCCCCCGGTTGCGCGCAGCGAGATGCGCATCACGAACGAAACGAAGCGCTCGATCCACACGCTGCGCCATGAAGTGGCCGCGCGCGATTACTCGGAGACGGTCAACTTCAGTTTCGTCGATGCCGAGTGGGAGAAAGACTTCGCCGGCAACGACAATCCGATCAGGCTGCTCAACCCGATCGCGAGCCAGCTCTCGGTCATGCGCACGACGACGTTCGGCAGCCTGATCGAAGTGCTGCGCTACAACCTGAATCGTCGCGCGGACCGCATCCGCGTGTTCGAGGCGGGTCGCGTGTTCCATCGCGATGCATCCGTGAAGGCGGGCGAACTGACGGTCGAAGGCTTCGCGCAGCCGAAGATGATCGGCGCTCTTGCGTATGGTCCGGTGATCGAGGAGCAGTGGGGCGCGGCTTCGCGCAATGTCGACTTCTTCGACGTGAAGGGCGATGTCGAAGCGCTCTTCGCGCCGGTCGTGCCGCGCTTCGTGAAGGCGGAGCATCCGGCGCTGCATCCGGGGCGCAGCGCGCGCATCGAAGTGGCGGGGCACGCGGTCGGCTGGATCGGCGAACTGCATCCGCGCTGGCTGCAGAAGTATGACCTGCCGAACCCGCCGATCCTCTTCGAAATCGACGCGGACGCGCTGATGGATCGCGCGCTCCCCGCGCCATCCGAGGTGTCGAAATTCCCGCCCGTGCGACGCGATATCGCAATTGTCGTGGATCAACACGTCCCGGTTCAGGCGCTCTTGGACGAGCTCGAAAGTGCCCGCTCGGAGGACGCTTGCAGGCACGTTACGCGGGTTGCGCTTTTCGATGAATTTCGTCCAAAATCAAATACTTCCGGTGGCTTGGGAGTGCATGAGAAAAGTCTTGCCTTCCGTGTAACGTTGCAAGATACTGGCGGCACGCTTCAGGACGAAACGGTCGATACGGCCATCAAAACGCTGGTGGATCGCCTGGCTCGAGTACACGGCGCGCGGTTACGCGGATAGCCTGCAGTTGGCCCTTTCCGTCTCAATCGCCAAGTCTTCAATGTGGCAAGCGCCGTTCTACCGATATGAACCAAATGAACTCGAGTGATTTCGAAGCCCTTCTTTCGGCGCAGCGTAGCGCCATGAACCGAGATACCCCGACCTCGAGCGCGCCCGGCGACACGCCGACGCTCACCAAAGCCGAACTGGCGGAGATGCTGTTCGACCACGTCGGTCTGAACAAGCGTGAAGCCAAGGACATGGTCGAAGCCTTCTTCGAAGTCATCCGCGATGCGCTGGAGAGCGGCGAGAGCGTCAAGCTGTCGGGCTTCGGCAACTTCCAGCTGCGCGACAAGCCTCAGCGTCCGGGCCGCAACCCGAAGACGGGCGAGGCCATTCCTATTGCCGCGCGGCGGGTCGTCACGTTTCATGCAAGTCAGAAGCTGAAGGCGCTGGTCGAAACGGGAGCGGAGACCGATCTCACTCGCTGATCTCCCGGCGGCGCGCGAATGACCCGCGCCGCGCTGCATGACCGCCGCGCTTCAATCGACATCACTTATAACGATGGTTGATCGACGATGGAAAAAGTCGTCTTGCCTCCGATCCCCGCCAAGCGTTACTTCACGATTGGCGAAGTCAGCGAGTTGTGCGGCGTCAAGCCTCACGTGCTGCGCTATTGGGAGCAGGAGTTCACGCAACTGAGGCCGGTCAAGCGGCGGGGCAATCGCCGCTACTATCAGCATCACGAAGTCTTGCTGATCCGGCGCATTCGTGAGTTGCTGTACGAACAGGGTTTCACGATCAACGGCGCGCGCAACCGGCTCGATTCACAAGGACGCGCGAATGGCGACGAAGCCGAGCTCGATGAAACGCAGGCGTCGGCGCAAGCGCAACCGGGCGTCGATGTCGATCAGCTTCGCAAGGATATTCTTCAGGTGATCGATCTTCTCGGCGGATGAACGCCGCTGTGATCCACGCCATGATGCCGCGATTCGTCGCGGCATTTTTTTCGTCCCTACGACGCGCGCTGCGCGCCGCCAGCGACGGCAGTAGCATGGTTCCTTGCTTTTTTCTCGTTGCCGCACGGGACGTGTTCGCGGCGGCTTCATCACATCGACTCAGGAGGGCTTATGCGAGTGTTGCTCGTTGGCGCAACTGGAATGTTGGGCACGGAGATCAAGCGGATTCTCGAACCCGGGCACGAAGTGATCAGCGCGAGCCGCAAGGGCTCGGACGTAGCGGTCGATTTGTCGGACAAGGCGAGCATGGTCGCGATGTACGAGAAAGTCGGGAAGGTCGGCGCTGTCGTGTGTGTCGGCGGCGCTGCGAAGTTCGCGCCGCTCGACGCGCTCGCCGATGACGACTATGCCTTCAGCCTCGCGAACAAGCTCATGGGGCAGGTGAATCTCGTGCGCTGCGCGGTCGGTCACGTCGATGAAGGCGGATCCGTCACGCTGACGAGCGGCACGCTCGCTCAAGCACCGATGATCGGCAGCGCGGCCGTGAGCCTCGTGAACGCGGGCGTCGAAGGATTCGTGCGTGCGGCCGCGCTCGAGTTGCAGGGCATGCTGCGTGTGAACGTCGTAAGTCCCGGATGGGTCTCTGAAACGTTGGTCTCGATGGGGAAGGATGGATCGCAAGGCATCGCGGCTGCGGAAGTCGCCAAAGTGTATAGGCGTGCCGTCGACGAGACAATGACCGGGCAGACGCTGGCCGCGGCTAAGACTTGATGCCCGCGCGAATGCGCCGCTTCGGGCCGACCGTGGCCTCGGAGCGGGAGACAGGCATCTTCACGTTGATTGACCAATAGACGATGCTCGGCCCGACGCCCCAGGGCGGATAGATGCGCCAGTCGTCAGTGCCGTGGTGGAAGAAGTAGAGCGCGAAGCATCGGCCTGGCCTGGTGGCGCTCACACACACATAGCGGCTGCCGCCGGGATAGATGCGCCCGAACCTCGTGACGCGTGCGCGGCTCGCCGGATCGAACCAGCGAGCGACTTCCGCGTGCAAGGCGGAGCAGGGTCGACCGGATTGGATGCGCCGCTGTTGCGCGGACGTCGAGACAGACGAAGGCATAAGCGCCGTTCCTTATGTGGCACCTTAACATTAGGCCTTAAATCACTGACACACAAGTGTTTTTTCCGTTTTTACGTCTGAATAAAGGGTGGGCTGAGCGCCGGTAATCCCCATGTGACGAGCGGTGTCAGATGCTTAAGCCCATCATCGCGGTCGCGTTGGTCAAAGTCTCCTCTTCGGCGCGGACCTTGAGCATTGCATCAGCCAGACGGTAGTAGAGTTGGGCGCGCTGTTCGAGGACCGCGGGTGACGCGTCGCCGGAAAGTCTTTCGCCAGCCATTTCGCCAGCCAGCGCCTGGCCCGCGAAGTAGTCTCGCAATGACATGCCGTAATTGCTGTTGCCGGGAAATGCGCGTGGGTTGTTGAGCTTGTTGTATGCCATTGTTCTTGCTCGTTTTATGAATACGATGGCTTGGGACGGACAAAGAAAAAGGCTCTCCGGCCAGAAGCCGGAGAGCCTTTGATTCCTGGTCGGGGCGAGAGGATTTGAACCTCCGACCACCTGCACCCCATGCAGCAACGTTCAGACGATTTATCGCTTTACGCTCAATGAGTTGCAAACCAGCTTTCTAAGGAAATGCTCAAGAAACGAGCAAGCTCTGGCGCGGCTCTGCGGCTAGCCAGCCACAAAATATTAGAAAAATTTCAGGCGGATTTTACAGCGGGTAGGGCGAGGCGGATAGTCGAAACGGGCACCTCGCGCTGCTTGATGTAGCCCTCGGTCGTCGATCGATCCGTGTGCGCTGCGGCGGTCTGAAGAGCGTCGATGTCATACCCAGCTTTCTTCGCGTCGGTGATCGCTTTCGCGCGGATGTCCTTGATCGTGTAGGGCGCCTTCGCGAGGCCTACGCGCTCCATTGCGCCTTCCCATGCATCGCGCACGGACTGGTCGGTCTTGGCGTTGCCGCGCTTGTCGCGGATCACGTACGTCTGCCCGAACGCTGGTTCGAGCAGCTTCGCGCGTTGGAGCACGGCGTCAATCTCAGGCGTGATTGGCCAGTCCACCATCTCGCCGCTTGAGTCCTCCGTCTTGGACGGCACGAAGTGAATAACGCCGTTCTCGCGGTCGACGTAGCTGCACCCGAATGGATTGCTCTCGTCGAACGACCAGCGAAGATTGCGAATTTCCGTCGAGCGCTGGGCGGTGAGATAGCAGAGGTCGATGAAGCACTGCATCATCGGGCCAGTCGGGACAATCGCGCGCTTGCCGGTGTTTGGATGCGGCTTCGATAGCATCAGCGCGTCACGGATCGCGAGGAAGGCGGCGTCGGGGATATACACCTTCCGCGTCTTCGGCTTCTTCACCTCGACCTCGCGGCACGGATTCACCGCTATCTCGCGCTTGCGCACAGCCCAGCCGCAAAACTTCGAGAGCCACGCCTTCATCGCGCGCTGCGTCGGCAGCTTGTCCGGCCAGTTCGTCGTCAAAAACTCTTCCACGGCGGCCGCGTCGAGCTGCTGCACATCCCAGTCTCGGAAGTAGCTGCGCACGCCTTCGCCGCGGCGGGTCCACTCGTCTCGGAAGGTCTCGGCGTACTTGCCTGCTGTCTTGTCCATGTACTCGCCGACGAGGCGCGGCATGTTGCCAGACCCGATGGACGGCTCGTACCTGCGCTTCTCTTCGATGAGTCGCTCGAGCATGCGCCGCTCACCCTCGTCGGCGCGGCAAAGCTTCAGCCACTTGTTGTCTTTGCGCACCCAGTAGAACGAGCCGGACTTTTCATAGACGCGGTTCGGCAGGCCATCGATGCGGTCGCGACGGCGCGCCATCATGCTGCTGCCTTACCGCGGAGCGGATACACGCGCGGCTTCGCCGCAGCTGTCGACACGTCACCAGCGACGCCCGCGCGCTTCGCGTTGAGCGCCTCGAACGTCTGCCACGTCATGACGATGGCGCCATTGCCGTCGCGCGGCACGTCGACGCCGAACGTCGTCTTGAACCACTCTGCCTGCTTCGAATAGCGCGTCTTCCCGGTGACGCGCTTCAGGTCGGCCAATTCCATCAATCGGCTATGCATTTGGGCACTCCAGGTATTCGCGCGAAACGCGCAGGAACTCGTTGATGTGTTGCGTCATACTTGTAGGGCGAACCCCATGAAAAAGCGCGCCGTGGCGCGCGTGAATTCTTCGGTGCATTTTTACGGGCTAAACCTGGCCCGCGCGTTGCTGAGAGGCAGTCAAGGTCGTAGGAGACAGCCATGAGCTACGGAAACCCTCACGAACTGCTCGAACTCGTTTCAAGCGCGCTGCCGCCGCGTAACGAACGTGGCCACACAGGGCAAGAGGACTTCGAATACTTCTGCGCATACACCGGCCTCCGGAAGGAGAATGTCGGGGCCGATGCGTTTGCATGGGCGAAGCTCGCCTTCCTGTCTGCGTGGAGACGTCGAACCGATGCCCTTGCCGAGCATTCAATGCAGTGACTTGATGCTGGCCACGCTCGGGAAGCGCCCGTTCAAAGATGCGAACTGGATCTTCGAGCTCAAATACGACGGATACCGCTGCCTCGTGCGCAAGTCGGGCGGCCTGGTTGAACTCTTGAGCCGAAACTGCAATCAGCTGGGCGGCTCGTTTCCCGACGTGGTTGATGCGGTGGCGGGCATCCCAGGCGATTTCGTTCTCGACGCTGAGCTGACGGTCGACGAGCCAAACGGCAGGTCGTCGTTCGAATGGCTGCGCCGCCGCGCTGTCACGAAGACGCCCGGCGCCGTGCGCGCTGCTGCTGCCCGCCATCCGGCGCGGCTCTATTTCTTCGATGCGCTCTGTATCGGCGACGAAGATCTCCGCGGCCTGCCGCTCGACGAGCGCAAACGTCACCTTCGCGACCTGTTCGACGATACGAAGACGATGATCGTCGCCACCGGCATAGTCGGCGAAGGACGCTGGGTGTTCGAGCAAGCTGCCGCGCATGACCTCGAAGGTATGGTCGCCAAGCGGCTCGACGCGCCGTATCAGTCCGGCCGGTCCCGCGATTGGATCAAGGTCAAGAACCCGGACTACAGCCGCCGCGAGGCGCTCGGTTGGGGCAAGAGTTAGGTGCGTCACCCTCGCTTCTCCTCGCCGCTCTGCGCGTCTTGCAGCGGGACGATGACGCACTTGTGCGTCTTCGCGCAGTTCTTGCACAGCACCGCCCAGTCGCCGAGATATTGGAGCTTGTAGCCGAAAAACTCTGTGGGCGGCTCTCCAACTACGCGGGTGCAGTCGTCAGGCGTGATCTTCTCTCCGCCGCAACTGCTTTGCCCGACGAACTCATAGTCAAGATTCGAGTCGTAGAACGCTTTCCCGTCGCACACATCGCACAGTCGATAGTCAGCCATTGCCATTTGATTCCTCCCCGGATTGCCTTGCTCGGTCGATGGCGGCGTCGAGCATCGATTCAGCAGACTTCATGTATGAGACGCTCAGACCTAGATCACCGGCAACGACGATTGCAATGTCTTGAAGCTCATCATCTGGCAAGCCATTTTTTATGATCCGATAGCGCGCCGCGTCCTTTGCATCATCCGGCGTGGGGTGGGCGAGAGCACGGTTGATCGCGGCGGCAATGAACTCGGCGTGCTGGCGATCGATCGCGTCGTCTGCGTGGTAGCCAAGTTTCAGCGCGTGCATGTTCGGGAGCACGACATACCACGGGTCATGCTCACCAGCGTCCGGCGCTTTGAAGGCATACGACTTGCGGTCGCCAAAGTCCTGCGGTGCTTTCGTCGGTTCCGCAATTTCGACAGGCATCCACAGATGCGCGCCGACGCTCGGCTTCCTCTCCGCCAATACGCTGACATTCGCGCGAATCCAGTCATCCATTCGAACGCCGTCCGGACAGCCCGCGTCCGTGCATGCACTCATCAGGCGTTCGCAACATGCATTGGCGATTAGGAGGCGGTTTGACTCTTCAGCCCACATTTTTTCGTACCCGCCGGATACGTTTTTCCAGTACAAAGCATGAGCTTTCCACCGCTTGCAAAGCTCCGCTTGATCTGCGCCACATGTGCAAAACGTTTCGTCTTGCCACCACCTGCAGTTGTCTTCATGCTTCAGTTTCGACACATCGAAGCCTTCCGTTACTTTGGCTTCGAGTGAACGCTCTTGATCTTCGGGCTTGTTCCTCTCCGCCAATACGCGGGATTCGAGGGCGCGGGCGAAGTCTATCTGCACCTGACGCGGCGTATTCGTCTCGTCGTTTGACCAGCATTCATTCCAGAGCGCGTCGATTTCTTCGTTTGTCATTTGCTCGCTCCCTTGGCTCGTTGCCTGTCGATATAAGCGTCGTATTCATCCGGTCGCCGCTGAAGCTGGCGGGCATTTCGCCACCGCTCCGCATCAATCCTGTCTTGCTCTGCGGACTGACGGGCTGAATTCCAGATAAAACGAGCCATTGTTTTAGTCGTCTCATCCATTACACGCGCCTTTTCCCACACTGATTCGAAGTCTTGCTCTGCGGACTGGGCGAGAGGTGCGGGAGGGGTGGCGTAAATCGGCACATAGCCATCTTTCCGATTCTTGAGAAGCTCCGTCCCCGCCGAATAGGCAATTGTGCTTTTAAGACGGTCGAGTACATCAGGTCGCATCCATGCAAATGGTTCTTGCTTGTCGCTCGGTTTGATGAGGCGCTGACTGCACGACTCATTAGCCATCCAGTCCTTGTCGCCGCACTTAATGCACCGATCGCCGTCTCGGCCCCAATGATGCGAAGCCTCTTGCTTGTCGCTCGGAGTGGCGGGAGGGGCGGCGTAACCGCTGTGCTTGTCCGCGTCGTAGTCGAGAATCCACGGTTCCTTGTCAAGTTCCCCGATCAGCCAACGCACCCGGTCTGCCTCATAGCGCACGCGGTCGGGGTATTCCGAGCGGTCAAGCGTGATGCCTCGACTAATGTCGCCGTTATGCAGAATCGCCGTCCAATTGCTCTTACCGTTGCTTTCAGGCATCGAGCCATACCAAACCGCGAGCTTCGCCACCGGTTCATCTGAGAGAGGTGCGGGGGTGGCGAGAGCGGCGCGGGCGTTCCAAGCTCCGCGAGCCATCACGAGCTCGTCCTGCGTCATGTCGCGCGCGAATCGAAGCCGCCATGCATCGAATTCTTCCTGTTCGTTCGTCATTGCATCTCCACTTGGTCAATTCGATTCCCGATCCAGCGCATCACCGGCACGGCCATGCTGTTGCCGAGCGCCTTGTAGCGCGGACCGTCTGCGGCAGACTTGCCGCGCACGTTGATCAGCGTGTAGTCGTCGGGGAAGCCTTGCAGGCGCTCGCATTCGCGCGGCGTCAGGCGGCGCACGGCCGATCCATGAAAGACCGGATTGATGACGCCTGCGTTGTTTCCGGCGCTTGCGCCGTTCGAGTTGTGCCACGAGCTCGTCAGGGTATCGGCGATCGCGTGCAAAGCACTTCCTTTCGTCAGCGTCGGCGTTGGGCCGGGCGCAACGCGCGACCGATTCTCGGCGCTGGTGATCTGCTGAAGGTCGAAGGCGACTGCTCCAACTCCGATGCCGCCGCGCCCGCCGTTTGGCGTCAGGATCGCGTTCGCCGTGCCGTCTTGGAGGTACTCAAGTTGATGGCCATCGTCACGACCGCGAATAGCAAGCGTGTATGGCTGGCATGGCACGAGCGGCGTGCCGCGTCCAGTTCCGTCCTCGCTGGCATCGAACCCTTCACCGCGCAGCGAGTGAGCGATCAGGCCGCCATCGCATTCGAAGTCGGTACCGAGTCCGCCACCGCCCTTAGTGCGTGCGCTAAGGGTCTTGGCAATTCCTTGCCGCGATTCCCGGCGCGGCGCAGGATGCCCGAGCAGGCTTTCGCGCTCAAAAAGTACCGCTGCGGCACGTCGCCAGTCTCCAAGATGTCCGACAACGAACACACGGCGGCGTCGCTGGGCCACTCCGAAGAATTGAGCGTCAAGAATGCGGTAGGCGAACCCATACCCGAGTTCTGCCAGCCCTCCGAGCAGGGTGCCAAAATCCCGTCCGCCGTTTGAAGACAGGACACCGGGGACGTTTTCCCAGACCAGCCAGCGGGGAGCGAATCGTGCAGCAATGGCAAGATAGGTGAGCATGAGGTTGCCACGCGGATCAGCCAGTCCCTTTCGGAGTCCGGCGACGCTGAAGCTTTGGCAGGGAGTTCCGCCGACGAGAAGATCGAGAGTTGCATCAGGCCAATCCTTGAACTTGGTCATGTCGCCGTGATTCGTCACGGTCGGATAGTGGTGCGCGAGCACGGCGGACGGAAACGGCTCGATCTCACTGACAAACTGCGTTTGCCAGCCGAGCGGATGCCAGGCGCAGCTCGCTGCTTCAATGCCGCTGCACACGCTTCCAAATTTCATTTCGATCCTCGTGCAATAACAACCTGTCCATGTAACGCGGAGTACAGCGCGCGCTCCAAATCAAGAACCCGTTGTTCGAGCATCTCGATTCGCTCTTCCTGATCGCGTTTCTTCTTGGCGGTGCATGATCCAAGGCACCTTCCTGCCGTGAAGCAATCCCCGCTCGGTACGGTGCAGTGCGAGTGCGGGTAGAACTCGCCGTTATGTTTTGGCATGCGAACCCCGTGCAATAACAGCCTGTCCAATAACGACCGTGACGCGCTCTCCTGTTATGTTCGAGAGCACTTCCACGAAGGCCACGCAAGCGGCGTGAACCAGTGCGTCAGTGGCTTTCTTCGCGCGGCCGAGCTTGTCGAGTGCTTCGAGCAGCGCGAGGTAGGGGTGGGATAGGCGAATCATGCGGGCTGCGCGCCGCGTTCCTCACGTGCGCGCCGAAGTGCTCTCTGCCAGCCCGCCGCACCTTTGTCGATGAGCTTTGCCGTCGCGCGCTCAATGGCCTCGTCGATCGTGTCTCCGCCGGCCACTCGAAAGCCGGTTTCAACGTGAGTCACGCGGAACAACTCGGACTCGCTGGCGGGTACGGCGACGACGTACTCATCCGAGAAGTCATTCCTGAAGAGCGGGTTGAAATGCACGACAAAGAGTTCGCCGTCTGTGTTCGGCAACTCGATCGGGTCGCCGACCGTCTCGAACAATTCACCGCGTCTGCACGCAATCTTGAATCTCATGCTTTCTCTCCGGTTGCCTTGGCGACGGGATGCCCGAGGCAGCCATGCTCTCTATGGTCGAAGTTGTCGCAGGTTCCGAACGGAATGAAGTTGTGGCCTTGCGATAGCTCTTCGAGCAGTTCGGCCTTTGCTTCGGCCGGCGTCATCGTTCGGCCGTCGTCATGCTTGAACATGCCGCGGAAGTCTTTGTTCTTCCAGTTCGTCAGCGCGCCACGCACGTCGAGACAAAGGTGAAAAGACTTCGATTCGGTTGTGATGCTCACGCTACCTCCTATCAGTCGAGTCCCGTTTCGCTGCGTGCATTGCGCACGAGCTTCGCCATGTTTTCGAAGGCCAGCGCGAGAGCTTCGCGGCGGTGCTCGGACTTCGGCAGCCAGAACGTGACGGCGCTGCGATCGTCGTCCTGCGGCGGATGGTGCAGCTTGTCGCTGCTGTGAAGGATGATCTGCACGGCGCTGTACACTAGGCCAGTGTTCGATTCCTTCTCAATCAGCAGAACCTCGTCGGTGAGTTCCTGCGAGTAGACGTTGATACGCATGCTGTCCTCTTTAATCGTTATCCGGCGCAGGGCCGGGGGTGTGTCAGTCTTCGGCGGGATCGGCGAGACCGGCCATGATTCGCGCCTGATAGCGCGGATAGCCTTCCGCGACGAGCATTTCGTACCTCGCCCAGTCCTGATCGATGCCCGGGTAGTGGCAGTCGGCGCACCAGCGCGAGCCGAACACCTGCGTTTCCTTCCGGCACTTCTGGCAGCGGCAGACAATGCGCTCCGTCATGACCGTTGCTCTTCGAACATGTCGATCGTCTTCGTGTCGCGCTCGGGCATTGCGGCCAGCGCAGCGATGATGTCGTCCGGTCCCTCAATGTGAAGCATGCGAAAGTCGTTTTCGCTCACAATTGCCTCTTTATCAGCTGTTCGACGCCGAAATAACGGCGGCCTTCCTAATCTCTCGTTTCTGGCCTTCCGAAAGAGCGCACAATGGATTTCTCGTCGTGTATGTCTACCGCAGGAAATCGCCATGGCGCGCTTGATTAAGGTCGGAAATCATGAGTACCACGTCGTGGTACATCCGCTTCAGATTGGCGGCTTCGCCTTCACTGTCGTTGATATAGACCTGACCGGCCCCAAAGTTACCGAGGCCCGCCACGACAGTGCGGTTAGATTTCCTACCGAAGAGGACGCTTATAGTCGCGGTTCTGCCTACGCTCGTCGGCGCGCTAGGTTGCTTAGACGTTGACTTGCGCAAGCCGCGTTACCTGCTGCGCCATTGGATCCACCGGCCCAATGCGGCATCACTGTTTAACGGTCTCGTGTAATCTCTTCCGCTATTTGATAACCGACTTAGGACGTTCCTTCATGAATGCACCACCTCAATTACCCGTGCTGCGCTTGGAAGGCGACCTCTTCTTCAATCAACGAATCGCCAACAAGACGTTTCGAATTCAGGTGACACGCGAATGCTTAGGCGACGTTTTTGGTTCGGACGGTTCCCTTTCAGGCGACAATCAAGCGTTGCAAGTCAATTTCCAAAGAATCGTTTCCATGGCGACCGGGAAGGTAATGACCGGCATGAATTCGCCAATTAAAGTCCTTCGGGCCGACTTCAGGAACTTCTATTCGGTCGGCGAAGACAGCGTCCGTCGTTCTCAGTAGGCCTACCCATCACGGTCAGGGTGCGACGTCATCAAGTCAGACGGCCGGATTACGCGCCGGCACGCGGGTGGTTGGAACTCATTGCGCCGCCGGCCAGCGGATGCGCTTCTTCTTCTGCTCGATCTCGTCGAAGTGACGCTTGGCGCGGAGATCTGCGCCGCGCACTAGCGCGATTGCGGCAACCATCGACACCACAAACAGAAGGACTACTACCTGATAAATGTTCATGGTGAGCCTTTTCGGGATCACGTTACGCGCAGTGAACGACTGCGCAGCGTTCGAAGTGAGCCGCGCGATAGTCGAGCTCCGCGCAGACTGCGAGATAGACGCCGGCGACGATCACGCTGATCGCCCAGATCTTCCAGAGCGCCATTGGCTTGATCGGCTTCATGCGAAGACTCCAGCTCGAAGGGCGACGACGAGATACCAGAAGCAGCCGACTCCGCCGCCGGTCAATCCGGCGATCATCGACGTCTTCAGGATGCTGCTGTAGAGTTGGTCGACGCGCTCCAGCCGCGCGACGTGCAGCAGGGCGTTGTCGTTGAGTGCGCGGTTCATCGTCGATCCCCTTATCCGCCGATCCGTTCGTCTTCGACGCCCGGCGCGATGATGTTTAGCGCGGTCTCGCGCAACAGGTGTTCGGTGAGAGCGCCAGCGCCGCCTTCGGCGAGTCGGCGCAGCTCGAGCAGATCTTGTGCTGCTTGGGACATTTTTGGTCTCCATGTGCTTGGCCACGGCGCTCTCATTGAAAGCGCCTTGGATAAGCTACTGCGACCTTTACCGCGCCAAGGTCACTGGGCGCCTTTCGGAATCAACGTCGGGCTCTCCGACGTGACATTTCTGCACTTTCAGCTACTCATGCGGCAGGATGGACATGCGTGCGCTCGGGCCTATTGGCCGTGACACCTTTTATCCGCGAATTGTCAAAGAGCATCGCCACGCGGGCGCCGCGCCGGTCATTCGGCGCATTATTTAGCGGGAGAGAAACCCTGAGTACAAGGCACTGCGAGTGACACTCAGTGCCCTGAGATCAGGGCTCCCCGGTTACCACGGAGCGCTTCGTTCAGCGCATGGTCGAATCATAAACATACGTTTAGACAATGTCAAAACAAATGTTTATACGGATGCGAATAAATTTGTAACAGCGCGGGGCACCGCTTGTTGAGCGCGGCGCCGAGGTCGATACAATCGGACGAAACAGTGGAGGGAATATGTGGACCGCGATATGGATTGCCGTCGGCGTCGCACTATTTGCGGTGCTGCTCCTGGCGTTGCGGGAGTTCTTGCTATGGGTACGCGAGGGAGTGCTCTGGTACTGGCGGATCCCTGACCGCATCCAACTTATGGAAGAGATCCGCGACGAGCTGCGTGCGTTGAACGCTAAACGCGTGGCGGTTGAGGAGCCGGTCGTGTTTTCGTGGCGTCAGGAAAGGTAGAAAAGAAAAGACCCGCCGAAGCGGGTCTACAAGAATGGAGTTCGATCGATCAGCCGGAAGCCTTAGACTGAGCCGCCGCGTGTATAAGCTTGGTCATCGGCCAAGTTTCAGCGTACTGTCCGATGACTGCTAGTTCTTGCTTGGCTTGCTCTGCAGCGGTTCCCCTGTCGTCAATAACGACAGTGACCTTGGTAGCAGTGGTGCTGCTTCTCTCACTAAGGTCGACGAGTTTGTACAACTCGGCGGAGGCCGCGTTCGGGTGGGCGGAGATGGCGTCGATCTGCGTTCCATCTTGGTCTAGATCGAAGCCATACACCTTTCCGGACAGCCCCTTCATAGTCACCAAGCTCGGAGCAATCGGTTTGCCCGGGAAAAGAAGTGCCATGTACATCTTGGTTTCATTGACCAACTGACCGTCACGCTCAGATAAATCGACGCCAACGTACTCATCCTCCCACTTTGCGAAGTCCAGGAGGGCGCTGATGTATCGTGCGAATCCGAACGCCATTTTGTCCGGGGGGAAGTAACCCTCGATTTCGCCAGACTCGTTGACGAACACACCGTGCTTTTTCGCAATCGACTTGAGCGGTTGATACCTCCGTACGTGGAAGGATTTGATGCCACGCCCCATTGCGTGGAAGAGAGTCTCGCTCGAGTCAAAGAATCTAACGGTGTTTACGAGCTTCTCGGCATAGATGACGAACGGGGCGCCATCTGAGAATCCAAACGGCGTTTCAAGCGCCATGATCGCGTCGGGCCCCGTCCCCAATACCTCGCAGCCGAAGCCAAGGTCTTCACATATGCTCTGACATTGAGAGGAGGTGTTCATGACAGTACGAGTTCAAAAGGATCCGGAAGTTCTGGCGCCAGACAAAGGTTAGTCCGGGTGCAGAACAACTGCAAGGCATCGCAGTAACGGAAATCGATCCATTGTGAATCGCCTGGACGGCGTTCCTGCCCTACATGTTCATGCGGGAGCCCATGTGCGTCTCTTCGCTTCCGGCCGTTCTGGAGGATGTCGAGCTGATATACACGCCTCCGGACGCGATACTCTTTCTTGAAGATCGTGAACCTGAAATGCGTGGAAGGCGGTCGGCTTCCGTATTTGACGAAGAGTTCGGCTGTAACGCCTTGGATCCGACGACCGTCGGAGTCCGTTACTCCGAACGCACAGGTCGCAACTCCGGCAATTTCCTCTGCCCATTCCCAGCCAGAAGTCGTGTCGCCGAACTTGATGAGGTTCAGTAAAGCTTCGGCTTCGTCAGTCGGGAGATCGTCGACCATACGTCAAATTTTCTTAGTCTTTTAGACGAAGCATCACAGAGAGCTCCGCGCTGCCTCTACGCACCTACGGTTTCCGGTATGACAAACGCGCCTGAACTGGTCAGTCCGGGCGCCACATCGCTCGTTTGGCGATGCCGGCCACGTAATGCATCTTCTCGATTTCTTCGTCCGTGAAGGCTACTGGAGGATGCGCGTCGTTCGTGGAGATGAGGTGCGTCCGGCCTGAGCGGCGATACAAAAACTCCTTGACCATCACTCGCCCATCGATGGACTTCACAAGCACCTCGTCGCCGGGCTCGATTTCATGGTTGGGTTCAACGACGACAAACTCTCCGGCTTTGATGCGGGGACGCATCGAGTCTCCCTCGCAGCGAAGCGCATAGGCGTCCGGGTCATTTGTCGGGAAAGTAACGTAGCCTTCGCCGTGACCGACCGGGTATTCCAAGTCGGCCCAGTAGCCGTTATCTCCAAGTTGTGCCATGCCAACCACAGGTATCGCCTTCCAATTCGTTATAGGGATCGGCTGAAACTCGTCCGCGAAGCGAACGGTGACGCCTGGATCTCCCTTTCCCTTTGTTAGCCAGACAGCATTGATCCCGAACTTGTTTTGGAGCGCAACAGCCTGTTCCAAAGTTGGGGGATCGCCTTCGCCGCGTAGCCAACGCCCGGCCACTCTTTGGTCGACGTTTGCGGCCTTCGCAATATCGATTGCTGAGAGCCCGAGGGAGTTGCCGGCCGCCTGCACCCGCTGCAGGGCTTCCGTCCGCCCAAGTTCTGTTCGGGAATGATCCGCCTGCGGTGACGCTGTCGATTGCTCGATCTGGCCGCTTTTCTGACTGTTATTCGGTGGATTGGAATGATAGTAGGCGCTGCGGATCGCCAGCCACTCGTCCTTTGTGAGGCTGGTTAGGTCTTCAGAGAGCAGTCGTTCGACAGGAAAGCCAAAGTATCTGGCGAGATCGGACGCGATGTCCGACTTTCGGCTCTCGCGCTTTTCCAGCGCATAAATTTTTTGACGGCCGGCAGCACGCTCTAAGCCCAGGGCTTCCGCCAAGGGCTCCAGTGCGATGTCAGCTAAGGCGCGAAGGTGCTTGACGTTCTTTCCCAGACTCATGGTGCGCATCGTATAAACAATTGTGTTCATGCGCCATAAACAAGAGTTTGATTTTCTTTAAACAAAGGTTTATGATGGTGGCTATGGATACCGCCGCCCAAAACCTCGCCCTCGACACCCTGAAGCTCGCTGTCTCCCTGTGCGACAGCCAGGCCGATTTTGCGCGCCGTATAGGAAGCAGCACGCAGGCCGTCTGGCAGTGGATCAATCGGGATAAGCGTGCTCCGGTCGAGGCGTGCCCGTTCATAGAGGACGCGCTGAAAGACGAACGCATCACATGCGAAAAGCTTCGGCCGGACTATCGAGGTTTCGAGATATTGCGTGTTTCTCGGGCAGCCGAAATCTAGGTTGAAGAAAAGGAGGTTGGTCTCACCCGCGGTAAAGATGGTCATCGTTCAACTTTTTCTTTTTGTTAGGGAGGTTCTATGTCGCGTCGCACCGAGTTTCGAAATGAAGTTAAGACCCGCCTCGAAGACCCCGTCTACGAGGGATTGCAGGCCTACAAGGCTCTGCATGGGATCGATCACGATTCCGCTGCGCTTGCTCGAATTGCCAAGCTGTTTCTGTTTGGCACGGTTGGCACTTTGCCAGCGAACCTTTTGGGCGTCAGTGTCGGGTCGTCCCAAGTTGGGAGCGCTGTAACGGCATGAAGGAAGGGAAAACCAGCTTCCTCGTTGAACTTCCGATTCCTGAAGCTGGGGAGTTGGCTGCTTTGGCGGCGAGTCTGGGCGTTTCAACTCAGAAATACCTCGGGTATCAAGTCCTGCGCTCTGCATACGGACCGCTGCACCCCGAAGTTACCGCGTTTGAAGTGGCCCACATTGGGCGGCGCGGGGAATAAAACGTCAGACAACTGACGGAGCAAGTCGGTTACGAGGCCGACACCTGCATGGATGAGTCGATACACAAGCAGCTTGATCGCCAGGCTTCTTCTGTTCCGATTCAGTACTACTGACCGGCCTACCGGCGGGAGGCGGGAGATCCCATGCAAAACAACTCAAATCCGGTTCTCTCCGTGCCGGAGCTGCCGCCGGAACTTCCGGCTGCGCAGCAGAAGCAGATCCGCGACGCCCTGTGTGCGGTTGCGGCGCGCGGCGAGCGCTTTCCGGGCGAACTCGCTGCTGTTCGCGTCGGGCTTTCGCGCGAATTCGCAAGCTTCAACGCCGACTGCTCGCGGGCGGCCAAGGCTTCGAAGGTGAAGGCATGAGTGCTCGCGACCTTCAGCCCTCGCTCGGCGGCGCGGATCTTCTTCACACGGGCCGCTTCTTTCTCGGTCCGATGACGACGGATCAATCGGCAACACCGGACGTCGCGCCGAAGATCTGCATCGGCTGCGGCGCACGCCAATCGTCCGACGGCTCGCTGCCGTGCGGCCACGACAACGACCTGTGAGCTCATCCATGAACGATCTGACGATGCCCGGCGCACCGACGATGTCGAGCCGCGAAATTGCCGAGTTGGTCGAGTCACGCCACGACAAGGTAAAGCAGTCGATCGAGCGCCTGGCCGCGCGCGGCGTGATCGTCCAACCCCCAATGGGGGTTGAGCAGCTCGCCGACTCGCTGGGTCGTCCGCGATCCGAAACTGTGTACCGAATCGGCAAGCGCGACAGCTATGTGATCGTCGCGCAGCTCTCGCCGGAATTCACCGCGCGCCTCGTCGATCGTTGGCAAGAACTCGAATCGCGCGCAGCGCAACCGGCCGTCAATCTCGACGATCCGGCATTTCTGCGCGGTGCGCTGCTTCAGTACACGGAACGCGTCATCGCTCTCGAGCAGAAGGTTGCCGAGCAGGCGCCGGCCGTTGAGTTCGCGCATGCGGTGCGCGACACGAACGACGCAATATCCATCGGGCAGATGTCAGCTGTTCTCGGCATCGGCCGGAATCGATTCTTCGCCCGTCTCCGCGCCGACCACATCCTGATGGCGGACAACCTGCCATATCAAATCTACAAGGATCGCGGCTATTTTCGCGTGATCGAGAGCGTCTGGATCGATGAGGCGAAGGAGCCGCACCCGACGTTCAAGACGCTTGTGACGGGGCGCGGGCAGGTATTCCTGCAGCGCAAATACGGCGCAGAGGCTGCGTGAGATGGCACTCGCTGACGTCATCCACATGCCCGAGCAGCGCGCCGTCCAGGTAGAGGACGGGTTCACGCGCATCGCTCACGGAATCCTCGAAGCGCTGGCGCTCGCGGACCTTGGCAAGCGCCACTACAAGGTGCTGATGGTCCTGCTGCGCCAGACCTATGGCTACAACAAGAAGGCCGACGAGATCAGCCTGACGCAGTTCCGCGACAAGACTGGCGTGCTGCCGCCGAACGTTTCAACGGCGATCGACGAGCTGGTCGAGATGCGCGTCATCGTGCGCACGCCGGGCAAGCACGCGTTCTGCCTCGCTGTGAATAAGTCGTATGGCCAGTGGACTGGTAAGGCAAAAGTGGATGTGTCGAAGCTCTGGGGTTATCGAAACGATAACAGCACTGTTATCGAAACGATCATCGAGGGTTATCAAAACGATAACGATGGTGTTATCGAAACGATAAACACAATAGACAACTCCAAAAGAAAAGACCAAAAGACAACTCCAAAAGAAACCCTTTCGCGCTCGCTTCGCGAACGCTTTGAGATTTTCTGGGCGAGCTACCCGCGTAAGCGATCGAAGAAAGCAGCAGAAAAAGCATTTGCCAAGGCCAACCCGGACGAGCAGCTCTTCAACGACCTGATGAAAGGTCTAGAGCGGGCCAAGACTTCGGAGCAGTGGCAAAACCCGCAGTACCAACCGCACGCGGCCACCTGGTTGAACGACGGCGGTTGGATGGACGAGTACCAGACCGCGTACAGCGATGCGGAACTTGCCGTGATCCGAGCCTTCAACGAGGCGCTCGGGGAGCGAGTCGGCACTGTGGACGAGGCTGCATTCGTCGAGGCGCGTGCCGGCGCAATCCGCGCGTTCCTCACGAAGCTCGCGGCCGATCCGGAGGCGTGGAAGCGCTATTTCCCGGCTGTGCGCGACAAGGTCGAACTGCCGCCGCACGCGGGTTTCGATTATCTGATCAGCCCGAAAGGCTACGGCGACGTGCGCGGCCGCATGGCGATCAAGCGCAATCCTGACGGAACGCGGGTTCATGCGGGCGATTGGGACAAGTCGGCGAGCGGCATCAAGGCCAAGGCGAAGGAAATGGGCATTGCATTCGACGACGAGGAGCCGGTCCCGGCGATCGCCGCGCGCGTGCGGGCCGTGATTGCAAAGCAGGAGGAACAGTGAAGCGCACCGCAGCCCTCCATTACCCGGAAGGAACGACGCGGGTCGGCACCGCGCGCGTGCGCGAGGACCGCACGGTCGGCCGCAGCTTCGCCGAGCGCGAATTGATGCGCCGCACCGGACAGAAGCCGGCGAGCGAGTTCGACGACATCGCCTCCGGATATGACCCGTTCGCGACGGCTGCGAAGGTTCCGGTCGCGAAGAAGAAGCCGGCGAAGTACCGCAACGAGAAATGCGAGAGCGGCGGCGTGAAGTTCGACAGCAAGCGCGAGATGAAGCGCTGGCACGAGCTGCTGCAGATGCAGGTGCGAGGCGAGATCAGCGAATTGGAGTTGCAGGTGCCGTTCGTCCTGGCCGAGCCGGTGGTGATCGATGGCCGTAAGCGTCCGGCGCTGCGGTACGTGGCGGATTTTGTTTACGAGAAGGGCGGCGAGACGGTCATCGAAGACGTGAAAGGCCGCGTAACCGAGGGATACCGCATTAAGCGCCATCTGATGGCGGCGCGCGGGCTGACCATTGTCGAGGTGAAGTGATGCGATGCAATGAGAACTACGCGCGGCAGGATCTGAGTGAGCGCCCGCCGAGGAAGAAGACGCACAAGGTGATGCCGCTGAACCAGCGCCTCGTGCTCGAAACCCTGAAGCGCCGCCGGCACGCGACGCTGCGCGCGGTCGTCGAGGATCTGGCGATCTCGCGCGACATCCTGAAAAACGTCTTCGTGACGCTCGAAGCGCAGGGATACCTCGAACGAGTCGGAAAGGGCCATCACGTTCACGGCGGCCATCCGCCGGTCATGTACCGATGGACTGGGAAAGCGTTCCCGTCGTCGGCTGACTTTGAGCAGCGCCGGATCGCTCGCGCCGCACCTGCTTCGCCTCACGTTGCCGCGTTGATTGCTGGCATCTACGCCATGTGCAGCCGGGGAGGCGTCGCGGCATGAAGCTCTATATCGCCGGACCCATGTCCAATCTGCCAGAACTGAACTTCCCTGCGTTCCATGCCGAGGCGGCGCGCCTTCGCGCTATGGGCTTCGAGATCGTCAATCCCGCAGAGATCGACGTCGGCCCGAACCCGGACTGGCTCACGGCCATGCGCGCGGACATCCGCGAGCTCGTGACGTGCGACGGCATAGCGTTGCTTCCCGGCTGGGAGCAATCGAAGGGCGCGAACGTCGAACACACGCTCGCACGCGGGCTCGGCCTGCGCGTCATGCAGGCAGCGCACATCGTCGGGTTGGCGGCCGACATGCCGGTCATATCGCAGGAGGCGGTGATCGAGCTGCTCGACGAAGCGGAGGCCGCGTGAAGCGCTCGACGCCGCTCGTGCGAAAGACGCCGATGAAGCGCTCGCCGTTCAAGACAGCCGATCGCGCGACGTCTTTGCGCCGCTCGGAGATGAAGCGGCGCGTGAAGAAGCCGACGGTGGCAGACGGCTCGAAGTATTTGGCGGCGTGCCGTGGCGAGCCCTGCTACCTGAACGTGAAGTGCCCGTGGACAGATTGGGCTGATCCGACTGTCGTCGACTGCCATTCGAATCAATCGAAGCACGGAAAGGCCGGCGCGCTGAAGGCGAAGCACTGGTTCACGGTGCCGGGCTGCGCGGCCTGTCACGAATGGCTCGACCGCAGCGGCGCGCCATGGGAGCAGAAATGCGCGGCATTCGACGATGCGCTCGCGCGCTGGGAGCCGGTGCGCGCTCGAAAGATGAATTTGAAGGGGGAAGAAGGTGCGGTGCTTGATTCGAATACCGACGGACACGCGCTGGCGCACGCCGCGCGGCCGCAACGGGAAGCGGTATGCGCTGGAGCCGTTTCAGCTGACGGCAGCACTGGAGACGACGGTGTACAGGGTTGCGCTTCCGAAGGTGCAGAACACGATCCGGCCGTTTGTCTGGGTTGATGCATGGATTCCCGAGGATCGGCGGAGCGGCATTCCGGTCCTCGACGATGCGTGGGTGAGGGCGGGCGTGTATCGCACTCGAGCCTTTATCGACGACAACAAAAAGACTTTGGCCCCGTTCCTTGAGAGCGGATTAAACGAGATGGAAGTGGGAGATTGAGCATGAACACGACGATTCCGGACAACTTCGATGCGCTCTGGGTGGCGCTCGGCATCAAGCGCAAGAGCTGGACTGCTCCCATCCAACCGCAAAAGGTGACGAAATGATCGCCGCCGTCTCTCTCGCATCGCCGAGCACGACCGCCGCCGGCATCGTTTTCGTGTTTATGTGGACCGCTCTGTCTGTTCTCGCTGTCGCCGCTTATTCGCGCACGGAGGTGCAGCAGTGAGCGCACACGCCTACATCCAATACGCGGACGTCCCGCAGAGCCTCATCGACACGAGCAGGCAGCACATCGACGGAGTGACGGGCGCCAAGGTCATCGCCTTTGATGGTTGCCCGTTCGCCGGCCAGATCGAGAGCGATGGCGATTCGCTCGAAGTCGAGTTTCCGTTCCCGCGCAATGCCGAGCTGCGAGATAGCTTTGTCGCGTGGCTCATGAACTGGGGCATCAGCTTCATGGTGGCGATGTGAGGCGCGGCGACTTCCGCGATCCGGCGATCGTGCTCGAAGAGCGACAGTCGGCCACGTGCCTCGGATGCGCCGAATTGATCCGTTCGAGCTGGGGCGGCACGACGAAGTTCATCTGCAACAAGGCATTCCAGAAAGCAGCGCTGAGCGTCTACGAGATGCGTCGCTGCAGAAAATACAACGAGGGAGTTTTCATGACGCGCGAACAGAGCGAACAGATCGAGGAAATGTTGCTGGAGTGGTACCGCTGGCAGATCCGCCAGTCGCACCGCGAGACGCTCTCGCATTTCTACCGCCCGGAGGATCGCACCTGCCGCGGCTACGAGACGCCGGCAAATGCCGAAGAGGACGCCGAGGACGCGTATCAGTGGGCGGACGACCAGCAATCGGAGCAGGTGCAGCTCTGCGTCGATGCGCTCCCGCCTGAGCAGCGCGCTGCGATCAGCACCAGCATGCGCAACAAGGAAGGCGGCTATCAGGTGTGGAGCAGCGGTCGCGCGGGCGACCAGCACGCTACATATCAGGCGGCGAAGGAGCGCCTGTTCCCGATGTTAGTCGCGCGGAACATGATCCGCGTCGAGGTGTCGGCATGACGCAGCGAAATCGTCGGGGAGGGGGCGCCGATGCTACCGCCCATCGGTGCATTAGTTTTGATCGAGCACGGCCGCAACGAGGGATCGACATCTGCCAAATCATCGGTTATGACGTGAAGCCGAGCTTGGATGGGAGTGGCGCCTCCCATCGCGTCTTCGTGAATGTCATCTATCGCCGGAGTTCAGGCTCTCCGTCGAAAGCCCGCCCTGATCCAGGCAACCGCGGCAAAGAATGCGCCAAGTGAGACGGCCGGCCACAGAAAAAGGTTGAGGGCGTAGCTAACGGCGGCCGAGTTTGCGGCAGCAATTGCGCTATCGCGCTTCTGAGCCGCTCTGGCTTCGGCGGCGGCAAAGTTCTCATCTGGATCACCGGTCGCCTCAACGCAATCACCACCCAGCCATCTGTCTACAGCGTTAATCGGCGTATGCGGGCCCTTCGCTCGACAATCTCTGAAAGCTTGGGCTGCAGATACCTCTGACTCATACTGATCGACTGCCTTTTTTTGAACGTATCTGACATCGCTGTAGCCACCCCATATACCCAATATCAGGAACACAGTGGATACCGCGATCCACAAACGTGTCCATCCACCGATTCTGATGCTGCCCATGTCTGAAGGACCCCCTCTATTGTTTTCGTGTGACGCGCAGCGCGCGCCGAGAAACTGTACTTCATCGAATGAATGGGTCAATAGGGCGCGGGCTATACTCGCGCTTCCCTTGGAGACTCGATATGACCGAATCAAACTTGAAGCAAGATACCGAAAACCCAGGCTGGTTTTTTGGCTGGGTGGCGTTGGCGCATTCGCCCGAACGATTCCTTGGCCTCTTCGCCACGGAGGCGGATGCTCGTGCCGAGTCGGAAAGCAAGCCCGGCTCAGAGTACTTCTATGCATCTGTCGAGGCTGGAACGGACAACTACATTCGAGTTGATCGGTAAGCAAAAAGTGCTTGCGGTTTGGAATCGCCTTGGGCAAAATTCGGGGTAGGGGCCTCGACCCCGAAATCTGCCAAGCCCGCTAGTCGAAAGACGGCGGGCTTTTGCATTTGGAGACCATCATGAACGTCGTGAAGGACGCCACAGCTTGCGCCACCGAGCCGCTTGTGAGCCGTGGCGCCGAGGCGACTGCGCTCGTCGATAACCTCGAATCGTTCATCGGCAACTTCCGTTTCCTTTCTTCCGAAGCTCGCGCGCACATCGAACAGCAGTTCATCGAGCTGCGCAGCTACTTGCCGACGCACTGACTGCGTCCCGAATCTCCTCAGGGGCATCCAAGCCCTTTCAGACGCCCCGGCCGCGCGCCGGGGCGCTTCTTTTTAGGAGCCTGCAATGCTCAAGTTCAACCCCGAAAAGAACGTTATCTTCGACAACGAAGAAGCGGCCGTCGCACCGATCCGCGAGATCACGCGCGCCGAAATTGCTGACCTGATCGCTAACGGAGCGGGCGTCGACCCGAGCGCCAACGTGGGGGAGCAAACCTCGTCGCCAGCCCAGACGGATGGCGATGCCCAGGCTGCTCAGGACCCGGCTGTGTCTGCGACCGGCTCGGATACGCAGGCTGACGCGGGAAAGCCCGCCGACGCGTCCTCGACCTCGCCCGCAGCATCCAGCGACGAATCCGCCGTCGTGAATGACGCGATCGCTGATCCGGGCGGCGCGGGATCGTCGGAGCTCTGCCCGACGCCCGCCGCGCCGAACCTCGATGCGCAAGCGCCTGCAAGCGTGTCGTCGGATGCCGTCCCTTTGGACGCTGGTGGCGCCGCTGATGCGGAGGCTGGCGGTGCTGAAGCGGGGGAGTCCGACGCGGCGCTTTCTGCTTCCCAGAATGGCTCGGATGAGCATCCGCTGACCATCATCGGCGAGATCGAAGCGCTGGTGCGGATGATTGGCAATAGCGCCGTGCACGAATACCAGCGCCTGATTCAGCGTCTGGCCGATCTCAAGAATCACCCGACCATCAAGGACGGCGAGTAATGCAGAGCCCAATCCGCATCAGCGTTCAGTCGGATCTCGACGCGCTGACGCGGAGGCTCAACGATTTCGAACGCAAGCAACTGACGTTCGCGTCTGCACAGGCGCTGACGGCAGTCGCTAAACGCGTTCAGGCCGCCGAGAAAGCGGCCCTCCCTCAAGTGTTCGATCGCCCCACGCCTTTCACGGTCAACTCGATCGGCGTGAAGGCCGCGAAGAAGAACACGCAGGAAGCGCTGGTGTTCGTGAAGGACATCGCGGCCGCGTATCTCGCGCCATACGAGTTTGGCGGAACGCACAAGCTCATCGGCGCAGGCAAGACGTGGCTGAATCCGAAGGACATGGCGCTGCTCAACCAGTACGGCAACTTCAGTCGCACCGCCCTGAAGCGTCTGGAGGGTCGACCGGACATTTTCGTCGGTACGATCAAAACGGCGAGCGGCGAATCGATCGGTGGCGTGTGGCAGCGCCCGACCGACGTGAAGGCGATCAAGCGCAGCGGCAAGCGCGGCGTCGCGATGCGCGGCGCGAACAAGACAAGTCATCTGCGATTGCTGATCCGCTTCGGCGATGCGCAGCCGGTTAAGCAGCATCTCGACTTTGGCAAGCGCGGCCGCGAGGTGGTCGCATCCACATATCGCGCCGAGTTTGCTGCGGCGTTTGCAAAGGCGCTCGCGACGGCACGGTGATCGACGATGAGGATCTACAAGTGCACGAACTTCACTGGCTTCTATCCGGTGGGTGTCGCCGCGGTCGTCGTCGCTGAATGCGCGTCTGCCGCTGAGCATCTTCTCAACGTGGCGTTGCAGGCCGTCGGGCTGCCTGGTGATGCGCAGATCAGTGAAGACGACGCGATCAACTCGGACGTGCCCGGCATCGTGATGCTGAGGAACGGCGATTACTGACCCGGGACGGCGCGCGGGATGGTTGTAAAAGATGCGCGTCTGGAGGGTGGGGCGGGCGGGCTTGGGAGGGCTCATAGGTATGGTTTACAACCGGGTCCCTCTCCGCCCTTCTGCTTCGCGGGCACTGCGCGCGCGCGATCTTTCTCTAGCCACAAACTTTTCAAATTTGGGTAACAGGTAACAGTTCAGAGCGATGAAGCAGAGCGAGTTTGCGGTTCTCCACGGCGTCAGTCGAAAGACGGTCACGAAGTGGAAGGAGCGCGGCTGGCTTGTGTTTGCGGGCGATGAAGTCGATGTCGACGCGTCGAACGCGCTGCTTAAAAAGTACCGTCGCGATGGCGCACCGGCTGTTACCCAAAGTGTTACCCAAGCGACGCAGGGTAACAAACGCAAGACTGTTACCCAGGCAGCGAGCGAGGTAACGCTCGGCGCGCGCGAGGACGCCGCTGACGTCGCGGACCGGATTCTCGCGGGCAACGTCGAGCTGCTCGACTTCGACGCGGCGCGCTGTTTCAAAGAGAACTATCTCGGGCTGAAGGCTCAGCTCGAATACGACCGCGACTCCGGTCTGGTTATCGACGTTGCCGAAGTGGCGAAAGCAGTCGGCACCGAATACGCCAAGGTCCGAACCCGCCTGCTGTCAATTCCCGCGGAACAGGCACCACGTCTCCATCGGTGCAAGACGCCTGCCGAGTTGCAGGACATGTTGCAGGAGGTCATCACAGAAGCACTCGAAGAACTCACTCGCGATGGAGCAGGCAACCCTAAATAGCACCAGGCGGTACGCGCGCGGCTATGACGCGTTGCGGGCGGGCCTCGCGGCTGCGCTTCGCCAGAACCTGACGCCGCCGCCGAAGCTGACGTTGAGCGAATGGGCCGAGCGTTATGCGGTTCTGTCGCGCGAGACGAGTGCGCAGACCGGCCGCTTCCGGGCGTTCGGTTATCAGAGGGGCATGCTGGATGCAGTAACCGACCCCAGCGTTGAGAAGATCAGCGTCATGAAGTCGGCCCGAGTCGGCTACACGAAGCTGATGGATCACGCGGTCGGCTTCTTCATCCACCAGGATCCTTCGCCGATTCTCGTAGTGCAGCCCCGCGTCGAGGATGCGGAGAGCTATTCGAAGACGGAAATCGCGCCGATGCTGCGCGACACGCCGGTCCTCGCGGCGATCGCGGGCGATCAGAAGGCGAAGAACAGCGATCAGACGATCCTTGCGAAGACGTTCCGCAATGGTTCGAGCCTGACGCTCGTCGGCGCGAATAGCCCGGCGGGCTTTCGGCGGATCACGTCGCGCGTCGTGATGTTCGATGAGGTCGACGCCTATCCGGTCGACGGCGCGGGCAACGAAGGCGATCAGATCGCGCTCGGCACGAAGCGATCGGAGACGTTCTGGAATCGCAAGATCGTGCTCGGCTCGACGCCGACGGTGAAGGGCTATAGCCGGATCGAGAAGAGCTTCAGCGAGAGCGATCAGCGCTACTTCTTCGTCGCGTGTCCGCACTGCGGCGAGCGGCAAGTGCTCGAATGGGGCAGTCCCGAAACGCCGTACGGCATGAAGTGGGACAAGGACGAGCACGGTAACGGTATCCCGGAAAGCGTCTATTACGTCTGCCGGCACAACGGCTGCGTCATCCACGAGGCCGACAAGGCCGACATGGTGACGAACGGCGAGTGGCGCGCGACGAAGCCATTCAAGGGGCATGCTGGGTTTCATATCTGGGCCGGCTACAGCCTTTTCCCGAACGCGTGCTGGTCGAACCTCGTTGCTGAATGGCTCCGAGTGAAGGACGACCTGCTCGCGCGGCAGACGTTCATCAACCTCGTGCTCGGCGAGCCGTATGAGGATCGCGGCGATCGCGCACTGAGCGAGACCCGGCTGGCCGCTCGGACCGAGGTCTGGGATGCGGAGGTGCCCGACGGCGTCGGTCTGATCACTGTCGGCGGTGACGTTCAGGACGATCGCGTCGAGTTGGAGACGATCGGCTGGGGACACAACGAGGAAAGCTGGTCCATAGATCACGCGGTCATCGAGGGCGACCCCGAGAGCGCGGAGCTATGGAAACGCATCGACGAGTATCTGAAGCGGATCTGGCGGCGCGCGGACGGTCGCGGTTTCGCAGTTTCCGCCGCGTGTATCGACTCCGGTGGTCACCATACGCAGAAGGTGTACGAGTTTGCGAAAGCGAGGCTCGGGCGCCGCATCTGGGCGATCAAGGGCGAGTCGGCGCGCGGCGGCGCGCGGTCACCTGTCTGGCCGACGAAGCGGCCGTCGTCTCGAACGAAATCGACGTTCCGGCCGGTCATCATCGGCGTGAACGCAGCGAAGGACGTGATACGCGAGAGGTTGCGGCGCGATCCGGAAGACAACGACGGCGTGCTGACGTACCCGGCCGGATATATGCACTTCCCGACTGACCGCGACATTAACTACTTCGCGCAGCTCATCTCGGAGCGCTCGGTGACGAAGTTCGCCAACGGGCAGAAGTTTCGCGTGTGGGAGTTGCCGCCCGGGCGCGCGAACGAAGCGCTCGACATTCGGGTGTATGGCTACGCGGCGCTGTGCGGCCTCATGCACATGGGCCTGAAGTTGAACCATCGGGTCGAAGCGGTGCAGGCGGATCCGGCTGATCTCGTGCCGCCTGCCCAGGAGACGCGGCAGGAGGTCGAGCTCGATGTCGTTAGCGCCGCGCGGCCGCTACGCCCAGACGGACCGATCATTAAACAGGCACAGCCTGAGAAACGCTCTCGGATTCGGCGGCTCGCCGGCTGAAGCATAGGAGAAAAATCTTGCGATGCTTCGACCCGAGCCGCAGTTTGCTCGCCGGCATGGATCAGACAGAGCTGCGGCAATCGCTTGCCAATGCGCAGCAGATCTACATTCAGTTGTCGACCGGCGCGCAAGGCGAATCGTACTCGTACACGCAGGGAGACGGCACCAGGTCGGTGACATACACGCGCGCGAACCTCGCGGAACTGGCTGCGGCGATCCAACTGATGCAGGCGCAGCTCGGCATCGTCTCGTCGCCCCGCAGAGCAAACCGAATCACCTTCACACGGCGATAACGCATGGAATCGAACGTACAGCTACTTGGTCCGGACGGGAAGCCGCTGCCGGAGCGCAAGAGCCGTGCGCTCGCGCTGAACGGCAGTTATAGCGGGTACGGCAGCACCAGCGCATTCGACGCGGCGGACATGTCCAGTCAGCACATGCGGGACTGGAACCCGGTGCTCTGGTCTCCCGATGGCGAGCTCAACCCATATCGCGATCGCATCGTCTCGCGCGTGCGCGATCTGGTGCGCAACGATGGTTGGGCGAGTGCGGCGGTCACGCGCACGCTCGACAATGTAATCGGCGCAGACTTTCGCCCGATCTCGAAGCCGGACCATCGTGCGCTCGCTGCGATGACCGGCAATAAGAAGTTCGATCACATGTGGGCGGACGAATTCGGGCGCGCACTGGAGGCAGGTTGGCGCACGTGGTCGGAAGATCCGGCGCACTTCTGCGACGCGCAGCGCAAGCTGACGATTCCGCAGATGATGCGCCTTGCATTCCGCCACAAGATCGTCGACGGCGACGCGCTCGCGATCCTCCAGTGGATGCCCGAGCGCCTGCCGCGCGGCGCGCGCTATGCGACCGTGCTGCAGCTGATCGACCCTGATCGCCTGTCGAATCCGCAACAGAATTTCGACCGCCAGACGATGCGCGGCGGCGTCGAGGTTGACGAATACGGTGCGCCGGTGGCGTACCACATTCGCAAGGCACATCAGGGAGACTGGTTCAGCGGCGGAAAGCAGGTGACGTGGGAGCGGATCGCCGCCGAAACCGACTGGGGCCGTCCGATCGTCGTCCACGACTATGACTTCGACCGGGCGTCGCAGCATCGCGGCGGCGCGGGCATCCTGACGCCTGTGCTGCAGCGGCTGAAGATGCTGATCAAGTACGACGGCACCGAGCTCGACGCAGCGATCATCAATGCGATCTTCGGCGCGTACGTCACGAGCCCGTTCGACAAGCAGCTCGTCACAGAGGCGCTTGGTGATGGCGAAGACGCGGTCGATGGATACAACGGCTATCAGGATGCACGAGCCGAGTTCCACGACAAGACGGATCTCCGTCTCGGCGGCGCGCGATTGCCGATCCTTTTCCCCGGCGAGACGATCAACACGGTCTCGGCGACACGGCCGGCGGGTAACTTCGCCGAGTTCGAGAACGCCATGCTGCGTAACGTGGCGGCAGGCACCGGCATGTCGGCGCAACAGATCACCCAGAACTGGGCCGACGTCAACTACTCGTCGTACCGCGCTGCGGCGCTTGAGGCGTGGAAGACATTCGATCGCCGGCGCAGCGACTTCGGTCGCGGGTTCGGCCAGCCTATTTTGTGCGCGATGGTCGAGGAAATGATGGACATCGGTGAGCTTCCGCTTCCGTCAGGAGCGCCCGAGTTCGCGATGGCGCGCGCGGCATATACCCGTGCGTGGTGGATCGGTCCGGGCCGCGGCTATGTTGATCCGATGAAGGAACGTCAGGGCGCGGCGCTCGGGATCGAGTCCGGGCTGTCCACGCTCGAAGACGAATCGGCGCAGCTGTCGGGCAACGATTGGCGCGACAACATCGATCAGAGGGCAGTCGAGATCCAGTACATCAAGGATCGCGGAATTCCTCTTCCCTCGACGCTGAAAGATGACGCGACGGCGGACGAGGTCACACAGGAGCCGAAGGCGCAATGACATTGGAGAGGCTATGCACGGCCAATTGGCGTTTCTGAGCCAGCGGATGTTCAACACTCCGCTGGCGATCAAGCGAGAGAAGGCCGAAGTCGTTATGGCGTCTCTTGCTGACCGGCTCGGCATCTCGCACATCGGGCGACTCGATGGATCGACCATTAGCCCGATGGCGTTCGGCGCGTGGGATGAGGAATACGAGTCCGACACTCGCGCTGGTCGCGTCATCGATCACGGCTACGACATGATTGCCGACACCGGCATCGCGATGATCACCGTGCGCGGCACGCTGGTCCAAAAGCTTCGGTCACTGCGGCCGTACTCGGGGATGACCGGATACGACGGACTTCGGCAGAGCATCCTGTCCGCCCATGCTGATCCGGGCGTGCGCGCGATTGTGTTCGACATCGATTCGCCGGGCGGTGAGGTTGCAGGCTGCTTCGACCTTGCCGATACCGTGTACGCGTTGCGCGGCGACAAACCGATGTGGTCGATTCTCTCCGAGTCGGCGTACTCGGCGGCCTATGCGCTTGCGAGCGCGACCGACAAGATTATCGTCCCGCGCACCGGCGGCGTCGGTTCGATCGGCGTGATCACGATGCACGTGGACTGGTCGAAGGCGCTGACCGCGTCTGGCTACCAAGTCACGTTCATCACGTACGGCGATCGCAAAGCGGACTTCCATCCGGAGATTCCGCTCTCGAAGGAAGCATTCGAAGCCGCGCAGGCCGACATCAACACCATGGGCGAACTGTTCGTTAACACCGTCGCCCGTAATCGAAATCTCGCTGCTGATGCTGTGCGCGAGATGCAGGCCGCCTGCTTCATGGGCGAAAACGGCGTCAGCCGAGGGCTTGCAGACGCAGTGATGGCGCCAGATGCGGCGCTCCTGGCCTTGCTAGCCGAGCTGGCCTAAACAACACTCTCACGAGGTATGCAATGAGCTTGAAGAAGACCCTTGCGGGCGTGGCGCCGTTCGCCCACCTGCTCAGCCGCGCCGGCGCCGCGCGCGCCGAAGAGAACGAGCGTGATCAGCGCGAAGGCGAGTCAGACGAGGATTACGCCAAGCGCATGGAAGAGCTCGACGAGAAGGAAAAGGCCGAGGAAGAGAAGCGCAAGGAAGAAGAGGCCAAGCGCGCTGAAGGCAACGACGTCGACGGCGACGATGCCGACGCCGACGAAGAGACCGACGATGGTAAAAAGGCCGCTCGAGCAACGGAGCGTGGTCGCTGCGCGCGAATCTTGGCGCATGGCATCGCGACCGGCAACGTCGAACAGGCCGCGAAGATGGCATTCAACACGCGGATCTCGTCGGCCGACGCGATCGCGATCTTGGGATCGGGTGCGCAACTCTCCGTGTTCGCTATTCCCAGAGCAGCGGCGGCCGCTCCCGCAGCGACGAGCGCTCCAGCACGTAAATCGCTTGATGAGCGTATGGCGCACGCGCGGCCGGCGAATCCCGGCGCCTCGGTGGCCCCTGTAGCTGAACCGACGCTCGCCGAAAAGATCCTCGCGGCCGGCCGTATGCGCCGCGGCGAACAGTAATCCCTCCCCAAACCCGGAGAAATTCAGATGGCTTTGACTCCTACCACGGTCGGGGAGAACCCCCAAGTCCCGTCGGCTTCCGCACAGACCTTCGTTCCCGATCAACTGATCGCCGGCCCGAAGCAACTCGTCACCCGCAACGTCACCATCACCGGCGGCCCGTTCGCGCGCGGCACGGTGCTCGGCAAGATCACCGCGAGCGGCAAGTACACCATTGCGCTGTCGGCTTCGTCCGACGGTAGCCAGACGCCGACGGCGATCCTCGCCGACTATGCTGACGGCAGCGCTGGTGATGTGGTGGCAGGCGTGTACCTCGAAGGCGAATTCAACGTCAACGCGGTCACGCTCGGCACGGGCATCACGTCGACGGCTGCTCAAGACGCGCTGCGTCCGCTCGGGATCCATCTCAAGTCCTCGGTCTCGGCTGCTGACCCGAGCTAAACCTCAACTGAACTAATGCGAAGGCCCCGCCACCGAGCGGGGCTTTTTCATTTGGGCCACACACTCGGAGAGAGCAATGCCCGGAAACCTGATTTACGACACGAATACCCTGATTCATGTCGTTCGAAACCTGAAGCTGGCGCAGAGCTGGCTGCTCGATCGGTTCTTCATGAACATGATCACGTCCGACTCGGAATTCGTATCCATCGACGTCGACGTCGGCAAGCGCCGTATGTCGCCCTTCTGCTCGCCGCTGGTCGAAGGCAAGCTCGTCGAGAGCCGCCGCTATCAAACGAACACCTTCAAGCCGCCGTACATCAAGGACAAGCGCGTCCCCGATCTGCGCAAGCCGGTCCGCCGCATGATCGGCGAGCGAATCGGCGGCGAACTCACGCCGGAGGTCCGCGAGCAGATGAACCTCGAGTTCGAGCTCAACGACCAGATTGACATGCTGACGCGCCGGCTTGAATGGATGGCGGCACAGGTGCTTCTGACCGGCACGCTCACGGTTTCGGGCGAAGGCTTCCAGACGACCGTGATCGACTTCGGTCGCGACGGTTCGCTGACAATCGCCCTTACGGGTGGCGCGCAATGGACGGCGGCCAACATCACGGCCGGCACCGCGTCGCCGACCACGAACATCGAGTCGTGGCAGCAGACCATCCTGAAGTCCTCGGGCGCGAACGTGACGGACATCGTCTTCACGCCGAAGGCATGGAACGGCTTCAAGCTCGATCCGGTTCTGAAGGGCGCGCAGTTCTATCCGGCGCTGGCGTCGTTCGGCAACGCAGTCGACTTGGGCTCGCGTGTCGAGCGCGGTGCGGTCCACAAGGGCAGGTGGGGCCAATTCGATCTGTGGCTCTACAACGACTGGTATGTCGACGACAACAACGTCGAGCAGCCGATGCTGCCGGACGGTTCGCTCATCATGTCGGGTCCGGACCTTGACGGTACGCGTGCGTTCGGCATGATTGAAGACCCGGCGTTCAACTACGCGTCGTTGCCGTTCGCGCCGAAGACCTGGCTGAAGGACGATCCCGCGCAGCGCTTCCTGATGATGCAATCGGCCCCGGTCATCATCCCGAGCCGCGTCAATGCAGCGCTCGCTGCGACCGTGGCGTGAGGTGAATGATGGCTGAAAAACTCATCGAAGCCGTCGTTGCCCGAAATCGCACCGTCCACGATCAACCGAAGAAAGACGAGCCGCCGGTCATCAAGACTGCCGGTGAGACCGTTCGGTTGCCCGAATCCGAGGTGAAGCGTCTGCGCGATCTCGGCTTCCTCGTTCCCGAAAAGGTCGAGGAGGTCAAGCTCGAAGGTGCGCAGATCTCGGGCGGGCAGATCTCGATCAGCCCGGGAGGCTAACCGATGGACTGGGACGACATCGTCGACGGCAAGATCCTCGGTCCTCTGATGGCGCAGTTCGGAACGGCGATCACATATATGCCTGCCGACGGTGGCTCGTTCCAGATCACGGGCGCTTACGACAAGGCGTTCTTCGGTGTCGATCCGGTCACCGGGTCGACGGTCGTCACGCAGCAGCCGACGGTCGGGATTCAGGTTTCACAGTTTCCCGTCGAGCCGCAGCAGTACGACACGCTGATGATCAACAAGACGGGCGAGCAGTGGCAGGTGCGCGAGGTTCATCTCGACGGCCACGGTGGCGGGCGTCTGATGCTCAACGTTCCAGGACAGACCGATGCCTGATCAAACCGGACGCGCGCAGCTTCGCAGCGTGCTGCTTTCGATCTTGCAGACGATCCCGGGCGTTGCGGTTTATTCGCCCGGCGATTGGAGCGTGCCCGCCCCGAAGCTGCCAGCGATAAAGCTGCGGCAGGCGAAGGAGCGCAAGCAGTCGACGGGACGAAACGGACAGACGTCTTTCACGACTGTCGCGGCATTCGAGATCAAGGCAGAGGTGTCGGCGGCTTCCGGTCCGGCGGCTTTGTCCGCCGTCGAGACGCTCGGCGCACAAATCGAAGAGGCGATCTTCAAGAGCATCCCGCTTCGGCAGGTCGTGCAGGACTTCCCGTTCTGCGACACAGAGACGGATGTGAACGCCGAAGGAGCACCGCACGTTGGCGGAATTTCGATCCTTTTGGGCATCGAGTTCTTCGAGACGTTTGCGCCAGACATCAACACGCAGCTGCTCGCGATGAACCTGACGGCCGACCTTACGAACGTCGCAGATCCGAACGGCACATATCCGGACCCGCCATTCCCTGACGCTGTCACGCCGGCTCCGCGCACGCAGGGCCCAGACGGCCGCGCGGAAGGCGAGGTCAACGTTCAATTTCCTCAATAGGAGCGACGAATGATCGTCAAACCTGCACCGGGCCTCAAAGTGCGGCATCCGGTTACGAAGCAGTTGCTGCCGGACGAAGGCACCGAAGTGCCGGACGGCGACATCTTCTGGACCCGCGTGCTCAATGACGGTGACGTCGTTCTCGCGGACAACGCGGCTCTGCCCGCACCGAAGCAGTCGGGGAGTGACGCAGAATGACCATTCCGTTCAAGCAGATCCCGCAGAACCTCCGCACGCCGCTGTTCTTCGCAGAGATCGACAACTCGCACGCGAACTCCGCGGTCGCAAACCAGCGCGCACTGCTCATCGGTCCGATGACGTCGGCCGGCGCCGCGACGCCGAATGTGCCGCTCATCTCGTCCGGCACGGGCGACGCGAATGTCCAGGCTGGCGCGAACAGCGTGCTCGCACTGATGACGGCCGCATATCGCCAGAACGATCAGTTCGGCGAGCTCTGGTATCTACCGGTCCAGGACGCCGCTGGCGCAGTGGCCGCGACCGGCTCGATCGCGTTCACCTCGGCGCCGACGGCTAATGGCACGATCTCGCTGTATATCGCCGGTCAGCTTGTCACCGTGCCGGTGACGGCAGGCCAGACGACCGCGCAGATTGCGACCGCTGTCGCCGCCGCGATCAACCTGATTCCGTCGATGCCCGTCACTGCAGCTGCATCGACGAGCACCGTAACGCTGACGGCCGACAACAAGGGCCTCGTCGGCAACGACATCGACATCCGCTTCAACTACATCGGCACGACGGCTGGTGAGGCGCTGCCGACCGGCCTCGCTGCGACGATCACGGCGATGGCGGGCGGTACGACGAATCCGACCCTGACGACGGCGCTCGGCAATCTTCAGGATATGCCGTTCGACTTCATTGCGTGCGCGTTCACCGATACGACGTCGCTCGACGCGCTGAAGGCGTTCCTGAACGACTCGACCGGCCGTTGGAGCTGGCAGCAGCAGGTGTACGGCCACGTGTTCGTCGCATATCGCAGCACGTGGGCGGGTCTCACCACTTTCGGCACCTCGCGCAATAACCAGCACGAGTCGATCATGGGCTTCAACGACTCGCCGACGCCGGCATGGCAATGGGCGGCGGCAATCGCGGCGGTGACCGCGGTGAGCGTGCGCGCTGATCCGGGCGTCCCGATGCAGACGGTCGCGCTGACGGGCGTACTTGCGCCGCCGCTGCAATCGCGCTTCAACTTGAGCCAGCGCAACACGCTGCTCTATGACGGCATCGCCACGTTCACGGTTGGTGACGACGGCACGGTCGCGATCGAGAACCTGATCACGAGCTATCAGACAAATGCGTTCGGGCAGCCGGACAACAGTTATCTCGAAGTCGAGACGATGTTCCTGCTCGCGTACGTGCTGCGCCGCCTGCGCACGCTGGTGACGTCGAAATATGCGCGCGTGAAGCTCGCGGCCAACGGCACGCGATTCGGACCGGGCGCCGGTATCGTGACGCCGAACATCATCAAGGCTGACCAGATCGCCGAATACCAGGCGATGGAGTACGAAGGCTACGTGCAGGGCAGCGATAAGTTCGCTCAGTCGATCATCGTCGAGCAAAACGCGCAGAACCCGAATCGTGTCGACGTCCTCTGGCCGGGCACGCTGATCAATCAGCTGCGGATCTTCGCGCTTCTCGCGCAGTTCCGTCTGTCCACCAGCCAGACGTAAGCAGTTCGCCAACGCTGTAAGCCGCCCATGACCGGGCGGCTTTTTCTTTTGTGGAGAAGCCAACGATGGCAAACAACACGAATTTCATCGCCGGCACCGCGTACATCACGATCGACGGCGTCAATTACCAACTCGAAGGCGAGCTTCGGTATGACGTCGGCACTGTGACGCGCGAGTCGCTGTCCGGCCAAGACACGGTGCATGGCTTCAGCGAGAAGCCGAAACCGCCGTCGATTTCCGCATCGATCCGTGATTCGGGCGGCGTCAGTCTTGCTGCGATCAACGCGATGCGCAGCAATACGGTCGTCCTCGAGCTTGCGAACGGCAAGACGATCATCGGCCGGACCATGTGGACTGTCGAGGCGCAGGAAGTCGACACGACCGAAGCGAAGTTCACGGTCAAGTGGGAAGGCCTGCAAGGTTCGGTCACGGAGCAGTAATCGATGAGCGACACAAAAACCATCCAGTTGCGCAAGGCGCTGAGCTACGGCAAGGGCGATCAGGCCAAGACAGTCGACTCGATCACGCTGCGCGAGCCGACCGCAGGCGAATACGAGAAGGCGGAAAACGCGTCAGGCGTGTACGGGCTCCAGATCGCTTTGATCTCGCTGCTCACAGGCGTACCGGTCGACGTGATCGACCAGATGTACACCAGCCAGATCGACGAGGCGGCCGACTTCATCGGTTCTTTCGGCAAGGAAGCGATCAGCGGCATGAAGGCGAGCGCCGACGAATTCGAGCTCGTTCTCCAATCACCGGTGAAGCTCACGGCCGACGACAGCCCGCTGAATGTCGCTTCGCTCGAGTTGTGCGAGCCGACGAATCAGCAGAGGCGCAAAGCTTCGGCCGCCGGCGGCACGTTCGCTTCGAGTATCGCGCTGATCAGCATCGTGTCCAAGGTGCCGAAGAACGCAGTGCGCGCGCTGACCGCGCGCGACTTCATGGCCGCGTGCGCGTACTTCAACGGTTTTCAGCTTCGGCGGACAGCGGACTCGGACGACTGATTGCCGCCGTGACGCCTGTTCCGGAAGGCTGGGATGACGTCCTCGCGGAGTTGACGCATTTCATGCGGTGGGGGCCGAGGGACGTCGAAAGCATGACGGTTTCCGAGACTTTGCGCTGGCTTGACCAGGCCAAGCGCATGAAACAACAGATTGGAGCAAACGCATGAACATTGGAGGCGGCGCAGGCGCAGTGCTCGGCACCACCTCGGGCATCTCCAATCTGGCGAGTTCGCTGGCCGCGCGGCTCGGCGGCTCGGCGGGATCGTACTTCGATCAGTTGCGGCCCGCGTCATTCCGCGGCGTGCCGTTCGTATCGCTCGGTGGCGAAGGCGGCTTCGGTCGCCGAAACGAGTTGCATGAATACCCGCTGCGCGACACGCCGTGGGTCGAGGATCTCGGGCGCGGCACGCGCCGATTCCGCGTCTTCGGGTTCGTCGTTGGCGACGACGTCATCGCGCAACGCGACCTGCTGATCGCAGCCTGCGAGAAGGAAGGCGCAGGCTCGCTCGTGCATCCGACGTATGGTCGGCGGGACGTCAGCCTGATGGATAGCCGATGGATCGAGCGGTGGGAGAAGGGCCGGTATTTCGAGTTCGAGTTTGAATTTATCGAGGGCGGTCCTCGTGTCTTCCCAGCGACCTCAGTGGCTGGCGGCAGCCTTGTCGAGAGTGCGGCGAGTGGCCTGAATGTCGCGGCCGCTCTCAATTTCGCACGGACGGCGCTGACCGCCATCGCGTACGGCGCGGCGGTGCTTGGGTCGGCGGTGAGCACGGCCGTCGGCTGGTACACGGCTGCGAAGAATTTCGTTGGCGACGCGCGGAACCTGTTCCGGCTTCTGACAAACCTGCCGGGTGACTTTGGCCGATTTGCCGGCAGCGCCACGGTGCCGACGTTCAGCAAGTTTCCGAGCTCGTCCGTCGATACGAGTGGCGCGACCGTCGAAGGCCTCACGCAAGCGGCAACTCTTGCGCGCGCGAATCTCGACACAGCGTCCGCGGCGCTCGACTCGGCGGCGAGAAATCTGGACGCGTCGACGATCGACGACTTCACCGCCGCGGTGCAGGGCGTTACGAGTGCGATGCTGGCGGCGACGCCGGATCCCGCTGATTCGATGCGCTTGCTGACGTCGTTGGCGGGCTACGAGCCGAGCGGCGCGACAACGGCATCGACAATCGGCACTGCAATGGCGACGATGCAATCAGCGTGCTCCGATCTCTTCCGGCGCTCGACCATCGCTTCGATTGCAGTGGCAGCATCGAATTACGAGCCAACGTCGAGTGACGATGCGGCACGCGTGCGCAGTCAAGTGCTCGATCTAATCGACGCTGAGATGACTGTATCGGGCGATCAAGGCGACGATGAGACGTATGAGGCTCTCCGATCCCTGCGCCAAGCTGTTGTGTCAGATCTGAATCAGCGCGGCGCGAGTCTGCCGGCCATGCGGACCTTCGCGTTCGCGACGCCGTTGCCGTCTCTGACGCTCGCGAATCGCATCTATCGCGACGCGTCCCGAGCGGATGAGCTGGTCGCGCAAGCAGATCCGGTGCATCCCGCGTTCTTTCCTACAAGCTTCAAGGCACTGGCTACCTGATTCATGGCAAACAACCTGACGATCGTTATCTCCGCGCTCGACAGGACGGGGGCGGGTTTCGCTTCGGCGAACCGGAACCTTCGTGCCATCGATCAGGCGATGATGCGCACGACGCGCTCTTCGCAGCGCATGACGGCAGTGCAAAGCTTCGTGACCGGAGCGACGCGCGCAAGCGCGCTCAGCGGCGCATTGCTCGCTGGCGTTGTAGGCGCAGCCGCGCTCGTCACGTCGAAGATCCTTTCGATCGAATCGGCTTGGGCAAACACCGTGCGCAGCGTCAGCAATAAATCGCTGACCCTCGGTATCGATGCCAAGCAGCTGTTCGGCATCCAGAATGCGGCAAAGTCGGTCGGCGTGAGTGCCGAGCAGGCGACGTCTTCGGTCGAGGGCGTGACGCGCGGGTACTACGAGTCGACGCAAGGTCGCGATCCGCAGAAGCGGATGATCTATCAGGCGTACGGCATCAACGGGCTTGACGAGCGCGGCCAGTTCAGTTCCGAGCGTCTGCTCGAGCAGATCGCTGCGGCCGGCGAAAGCGTGAACAGCCGGAACGGTCCGCTCGCGCGTCATCGCCTCTTTGAAGCGCTCGACGCCGGTGGCTTGGAAGATCTGCTCAACAAGGGCGCGGGCGGTGTGCGTGACCGCTACGCGCGCGGCGTTGCGCTCGCACCCAGCGAGGACGATATTCGTCACGCGAACGACTACGCCGAGGCGATGTCGAGACTCGACGCGCAGTTCGACAAGACGAAGCAGACGATACTCGGTGGCCTCGCTCCGGCGCTGACGAGCTTTCTGGAGGGCGTCGAGCGCGTCATCGCGCGCGTGAACGGGCAGGACTATGTGCCGACGCGCTGGAACAGCAGCAGCTATGTTCCCGCTTCGTCGCCGGATGCCCCGCCCGCAGCGAATCTCGGCGACCGCGCAATCGATGGGCTTGAGAAGTTCGGCAACTTCTTGCGAGGGAACGGCGCGCGCACGAACGCCCAGGTTGGCGCCGAGCCGAATGCCAACGTTCCGGCCGCCGTCTCGTTCTTCGAGTCGCGCGGTTGGACGCGTGCGCAGGCAATCGGGATCGTCTCGAACCTGCAGCAAGAGAGCGGCATCGATCCGGCGGCAAGCGGCGATAACGGCAAGGCGTACGGCATCGCGCAGTGGCATCCCGATCGCCAAGCCGCGTTTCAGCAGTGGGCGGGGAACTGGATCGGCAATTCGACGCTCGAGCAACAACTCGGGTTCGTCGATTATGAACTTCGGCGGGGCGGTGAGCAGCGCGCGGGTGCAGAGTTGGAAATGGCTCGTACGCCCGGTCAGGCGGCCGATGTCGTTTCGCGGCTTTACGAGCGGCCTGCCGCGGCAGCTGCAGAAGCCGCAGCACGCGCTGCGACCGCAAATCGCATCGCCGGCCTCTATTCAGGTGGACAAGGGACGGATGCGGCGCAGCAAGACGCGGCGCCGGCGCGTTCGGACGGCGAGCTTCGCGTGAAGGTAGAACTTGGCAACCTGCCGAAGGGCTCTCGCGCTGAGGTCTCGGGCACGCCGAACGTGAAATCGACGGTGGAGCGCGGCTCGACCGGCTCAACTAGTCAATTCGCACTCGGAGCGACGTACTGATGAATTCGCTCGTTGTGACGCTGCCGGAGTCGAAAATCTCGATCACCGGATGGACGGCCGCGCGCGTGACGCGCTCGATTGAAAATTGCACGGGATCTTTCGTGCTGGAAATGACGGAGCGGTTTCCGGCTGAGGTCGACGAAACATCGCTGATCGGTGGTGCGCCAATTCAGATCGCGATCGATGCTGACAATCTGTTGCTGACGGGGTATGTCGATACAGTCGAATACATCATCACGCCGCACGAGCATATGGTTCGCGCGACGGGGCGTGGACGGTGTCAGGATTTGATCGACTGCAGCGCGCCGGTCTACAGCATTTTGGCGAACAGCCGTATTGATGCCGTCTGTCGCGACCTTGTCAAGAAATTTGAGCTTGAGGTCGTGGTCACGGCGAGCCTCCAGGCGGTGATCGACGACCTGCCGACGATTCCATTTCAGCTTATATCCATCACAGAGACGCCGTGGGAAGTGATAGAGCGATGCTGCCGGTATAGCGGCGTTCTCGCGTTCGAGCTTGAAGACGGATCGCTGTGCCTTGCGATGGCAGGCGATGATCTAGGCTCGACGGGGATTGAGCTCGGCAAAAACGTCGAATCTGCTGTGTCTGTGAAGAGTTCTCTAGGCAGATTTTCAAGCGTCTCCGGCGTGTTGACCAACTACAACAACGCGACGGACATCGGCGTGAATCTGTTGCCGGAGTACACAGCGTTCGATCGCGGCGTGAAGCGGTGGCGCACGAAGTACATCGTGTCAGAGCAGCCCGCGTCAGACCGAACATATCTTCAGCGTCGTGTGGATTGGCAAGTCGCACGCGCTTACGGTATGTCCCGCCAGGTTCGAGTGCTGGTCGACAGTTGGCTCGATGCAAGCGGCTCCCCGTGGTACTTGAATTACCAGGTGCCGGTGACGATGCCATTGCTGAAGATTCCAGAGAAGACTCTGCTGCTTATAACTGAGACGACGTTCATTCTTGACGAGCACGGAACACATACGGAGTTGGTGCTCGCGCCGCGGCAGGCATTTCTACCCGAGCCGCTCGTACTGCAACGCATTGATCCGGACATCGCTCCGGAATAGGGATTTCGATGCATGACGCACTGAACTCGCTGGCGCGGCGGATTCGTCTGTTCGTGAGCCGCGCGGTGATCTCATTCGTCGACGACACGCGAACGGTCCAGTACCTGCAGGCGAAGATCAACGCGCTGGAGACGGTCGGCGACATTCCGCGCTACGTAGAGTACGGGCTGTCATCGAATCCGCCGCTCGGCTCCGAGGCGCTGATCGTTTTCGGAAATGGAGAGCGCACGAACGGCATCGTCATCGCCACGTCGAACGCGAAGTATCGCGTGACGGCGCTGGCGAGCGGCGAGGTCGTGGTGCACGACAACACGGGACAGAAGGTCTATCTATCGCAGGCGGGCATGGTGCTCGACGGTGGCGGAAAGCCTGTGACGATCACGAACACGCCAGAGATCGACGCTGATACGCCGTTGCTCAAATGCAAGGGCGACATCATCGACAACTACGAAACGAATACGCGGACGGTCGCGGGCATGCGAGCAGTTGCCAACTTGCATACGCACCAGATCGTCAACGTGCAGACGGGAGGCAGCACGATCAACACTCAGCCGCCGACACAGCCGGAGTAATAGATGCCTGACATCAGCATTCTCTGGGATGCCGCGAACAGCCGCGGCGATTGGCAGCAGCTCGGGCCCGAACTGCTGACCGGAAACGATCTGCAAACTGCAGTGCTGCTGAGCCTCTTCACCGACCGCGCGGCGAACGCCGATGACGTCATTCCTGATGGCACCGATGATGCGCGCGGCTGGTGGGGCGACCTCGACGAGGACAGCCCAATCGGCTCGCGCCTATGGCTGCTGGATAGGTCGAAGCAGACTCAAGAGGTGCTCAACAACGCGCGCGACTACATCGTCGAGGCGCTGCAATGGCTCGTGGATGACGGCGTCGTTGCGAGCATGGATGTTCAGACGGAATGGACGCGCGACACGTTTCTCGGCGCGCAGATAACGCTCTATCAACCGGCCGGGCCCAGCGTCTCTCTGACGTACGCATGGGCATGGCAACAGCTCACCTGATATGCCATTCCAACGCAAAACGCTCTCCACCTTGATCAGCGAGGTGGCGGCTGACATTAACTCGGCCTTGCAGGGTGCTGATGCAACGCTGCGCCGTACCGTCTTGAAGGTGGTCGGAAAGGTGCAGGCGGGAATGTCTAACCTGCAGATGGGGTATCTCGACTGGATTGCCAAGCAGGCGGTTCCGTTCACCGCGGAAGACGAATATCTGGAGGGTTGGGCGGCGCTCAAAAAGGTCTATCGCAAGGCCGCGACGCCAGCGCAGTTGACGGCTTCCTTCGCTGGCGTCACGGGAACCGTTCTGAATGCCGGAACGCAGGTCGTGCGCAGTGATGGCGCGACATACACGACGGTCGCAACCGCGACGGTCGACGGGACTGGTTCTCTGACCGTGACGATCGTCGCAACCTCGGCAGGCTCAGCAGGCAACGCCGATCCGGGCACGGCCGTCGCTCTCGGCGTTGCGGTGTCGGGATTGCAGTCGGCGGGAACGATCACGGGCACGGTTGCATCTGGCTCAGACATCGAAGATAACGACGATCTGCGCACGCGAATGCTCGCCGCGTACCAGAACACACCGCAAGGCGGCGACCTCAACGACTATGTCGGATGGGCGCTCGCCGTGCCCGGCGTCTCGCGTGCATGGTGCGCGCCGAACGGTTTCGGCGCCGGCACTGTTGTGATCTACACGATGTGGGACTCGGCCGAAGCTTCCCAAAACGGCTTTCCGCAGGGAACGAATGGCTGCTCGCAGTACGACAAGGGCCCAGGCGGCACGCCGCGCGGCACAGTGGCAACCGGTGATCAACTTGTTGTCGCCGACACCATCGTCAACGAACAGCCGGTCACCGCACTCGTTTATTCGTGCGCGCCCGTCGCGAACAACCTGACGGTCACTTTGTCCGGGCTGACGGGCACGTCGACTGCGACGCGCGCGGCGATCTCCGCGGCAATCTCCGACGTCCTGTTTCGAAATGGCGATCCTCGTGCGGGCACGATCAATCGATCGGACATCGAATCCGCGATCGCCTCTGTGTCCGGTACGAGCGGCTTCGTCATCACGCTTGTACAGGGCGTCGTTGGTGTGACGACAACGACATATCCGGGGAACATCACAAGCGGCTTCGGTCAGCTGCCGGTGCTCGCCGGCGTGAACTACGTTTGAGGCGTCCATGCTTGCACCGAACTTCAAGGCGGCGGATTTTCTCGTCGCGATGCAGGCGTTGTTGCCCCGTGGCCGCGTATGGCCGCGTGATCCGGATACCGTCCAAGCGAAGGTCCTTTCGGGGCTTGCGCCGTCGTACGAGCGCCAGACCGCCCGCGCAAACTATCTCTTGGTCGACTCGTTCCCAGCGACGACCTATGAACTTCTGCCGGAGTGGGAGGCGACACTTGGCCTTCCGGATCCGTGCGCGGGTGTCGCGCCCACGGTGCCGGCGCGGCGCGCGCAGGTTGTAGCGCGGCTCACCAACCTCGGCGGCGCGTCAATCCCATATCTGATCGGTTTCGCCGCGAGCCTCGGCTACACCGTGACGATCACGCAGTACACGCAGGCCCGGGCAGGGATGCTCCGCGCTGGCCAGCCGTGCTGTGGATACGACTGGAACTTCGCCTGGAAGATCACCGCGCCCTTGAACACCGTCGTGCGTGCAGTGGCTGGTTCGATGGCAGCTGGTGATCCGCTCGCTTCGTGGGGCAACGCGGTCCTCGAGTGCGAAATTCGCGCGGTAATGCCGGCACACACGACTCCAATTTTTGCTTACGTATAACGAGGTCATATGCAACGCATTGACGATGCAACTGCGGCGGCGAGCCTGCCCCTTCCAGAGGCGGCCGGTACGCCGGGCTACTTCACGGAAGGAAATCCGACGGCGGGCACTCCGGCGACGAACGTTCGCGGCTCCTGGCTGAACATGGTTCAGGAAGAGCTCATGGCCGTGGTCGCGGCTGGTGGACTCACACCGAGCAAGACGACATACACCCAAGTCCGCGATGCCATCAAAGCATTTGTAGGCTCGGGCCGATTGCTCCGCACCTCGGTCTACACGCTGGTCGGTGGCACGCAAATGGTGTCAGTAAATGGCGGCGCATTCACCGCAACGGGTGCTAGCACTTTCACGCCGCTCTCCAGTGCGACCGCGTGGGACGTCGAAGTAGTCGGTGGTGGCGGCGGGTGTGGGGGCACTGCCGCAACAAGTTCTTCACAGATTGCCATTGTCGGAGGAGGAGGAAGTGGGGCCTATGCGCGGAGCATCTTGTCTGCCCTCACGGCGCAGACGATCACCATCGGCGCTGGAGGGGCCGCCGCAGCTGCGGGAAATAATTCGGGCGGCAATGGAGGAACAACCTCATTCGGATCATTGATTACTTGCCCCGGCGGAAGCGCTTCTGCGGGGAGTTCTGCTGTCGCAACGACAACTCCATCCATTAATCCTGGCGCGACGGTAAGTTCCGCACCGACAGGAGGGAATGTGTTGAGCATGGCCGGCGCGCCCGGACAACACAGCATCTTTGTTGCCAACACGGCATCGCCGGTTGGCGGTAGCGGCGGCTCGAACCCGCTTGGAACCGGCGGCGGCTACGGACTATCGGCCACACCGAAACCAGGGCAAGGTTTCGGATCCGGCGCTGGAGGGTCGGCGGCGCAACAAAGTGCAGCGGCGGCGGCTGGCGCCGCAGGCGCGCCAGGCGCGATCATCGTTAGGGAGTACTCGTGATGTCAGTCTATGTCCGTTGCCAAGTCACTGAACTGCAGCAGAAGAACGTGGTGTTTGAGATTATCAACCCGCTCTTCGACTCGGATGGGCTTGAGTATCCGATAAAAGAGAGATTCACTCCTGAATTTGTTGCCACGTTGATAGATGTTACCAACATCAGTCCTCAACCGCAGCAAGGTTGGATATATGACGGCGGCGTCTTCTTGCCGCCTAGCTGATCAATTTTGGCTTTAGAAAGACGATGGTCTGATAGGGATCGAGCAGGTTGACGTCTGTTCCGGCTAACTGCCAGACATTATATGCAAGCCGCTTCGAGGGCGGCTCTTTTATACCCGGATGACCGGCAAATCTACGAGGCAATGCGCATGTCGGAGTTCTGGAACGAGGGCGTTAAATCGATCGTGACGGCCCTCGGAAGCGTTGGAACCTTCTGGGTTGGTGGCCGCATGTGGCGGCAGATCGATCGCAGGCGGCAGGCCGAGAGCGAGGGCGAAGCCAACATCGTTAAGGCGGACTCCGCCGCACAGGTGGAGGCAATCGCGAGATTTGAACGTCTCGCCACATTGGCCGAAGAGCGCGCCGGACGCGCTGAGGCACGCGAGCTCCTCGCAGTGCAGCGTGCTGACCGCGCCGAAGAACTCATGCGCGTTGCTGAGCAACGAGCCGATGCGGCTGACCGACGTGCGCAGCGCGCGGAGGCCGAAGTCCTCGAACTGAAAACTCGGATCGAACGTCTTGAACGTGCGATCGACAACCGGAGGGAATCAGATGTCTCGCGTTCGTGACTGGCGATGGTGGGTTGTGGGCGCGTGTCTCATCGGGGGCTTGATCGGTGTCGCCGCGGTCGGTTTCTTCATCGGACAATGGGGCATGTCGGTTGAACGCGCGAGCTGGCAGGCCGAGCGCGCCGCGTATCTCGCACGGTTTCCGAAGGTGCGGCAAGAGACGCGCGAAGCGTGCACGCGCGAGTTCGCTGGCCGAATCGAGGGGCTGCAGAAGCTCAACGAGCGCAGTGAGCAGGCGCTTGTGGATCTGAAGGCGCAGATGACCGATACGCACGAGCTCGCGGCGTACACGCTGCGCTTTCTCGGCGATCGCGCGAAGCTGACGGATGCGCGGCAGGCGGCGATGCTCAAGCAGACTCGTGCGGCTGCCGTGGCGGCTGTCGCGGCAGCGAAGAAAACTGAAGTTGTCGAGCGGAAGGTATCCGTTGCCACCGCAAGCGCAGCCGAAGCAGCGAGCACGGCGAAGGCGACAGAGAAGAAGCTCGACACCGCAACGCATCCGACGGCGGTCGTGCCGTCGACGCCGTGGGCTGGCAGCAGACGATGACCCGATCGCTATCGACATATCAATAGCGGAAACAGTTACCCGACTCTACCCGGCCACGCGCCGGGTTTTTCTTTTCAGAGAACCTATGAACCTCAAGCTTCGCCTGGTCGATGACGCGGCCAAGGTGCACACATACTCGTCGACGATCATTGCGGCGGCGCTCGGCGCTGTCTCTGCCGCGTCGCCTTTCATCGAGGCCGCATGGACGGGCATGCCCGACGAAGTGAAGTCGCTTCTTCCGGATCGCTGGCGGCTTGCGGTCGCGATCGCGGTCGGCTGTCTCGCGATCATCGCCGCGCGCTACACGACGACGGCTCCGAAAACGACCACGACCGAGGTTGCTGATGGCGACGCAAGCGCAGCAGCCGAGTAAGCGGCCCGGCAAGAAGACACTCGCCGCGACGCTCGGCGCTGCCGCCGCAGCTTCGCTCGTCGCGCTGACTGCTTCACAAGAGGGCGTTTCGCTGAAACCCTATAACGATCGTCTCGCGAACAACATCCAAACCGTCTGCTTCGGCGAGACGAACGTCGAGATGCGCGCCTATTCGCTGCCGGAGTGCAAGTCGATGCTTGGCGACAGCCTCGCGGGCTATGCAGAATCCGTGCGTGCCATCACGCCTGGCTTCGACACGCTCACGGACGGGCAGAAGGTTGCCGTAGTGGATCTCGCCTACAACATCGGCATGCCGAATTACAAGGGCTCGACGCTGCGCAAGCGCTACATCGCGCGCGACTTCCCCAATGCGTGCAACGAGTTCATCAAGTGGCGCTTCGTGGCCGGAAAGGACTGCGCGATAGCGGCGAACCGCTGTGGCGGAATCGTGACGCGTCGCCAGATCGAGGCGCAGGCCTGCCGAGGAAACTGACATGTCTCCATACCTCATCACAGGAATCATCGCTAGCGCACTCGGCATCGCGATCGGCGGGGCCGCTGTGCATACGGTCGACGCCACGAAGCTCGCAAGCGAGCAGACCGTGCACGCGCGCGACAACGAGATCAACGCGCAGAAGTTGCAGGCCGTGTCCGACGCGGCCGCCAGCGCGGCGCGCGCGGCGATCGCAAAGCAGAACGACGCGTCAACGCAGATCGCGTCTTTGGACGCAGAACTCATTCAGGAGAAAGCATCCCATGATTCCGACAATGCGAAGAATCGCGCTGCTATCGCTGATGGCGCTCGCCGGCTGCGCGTCGCAGTCACCGCCTACGCCCCCGCAAGCAGTGGCAACGTGGCAGATTCAGGCGCAAGCGCCAGCAGCGTGGGCAATGGTGCCGGTGGCACAGCCGAGCTATCACCTGCGTTTGGATCAGCTCTTTTCGAGATCGTCGACGACGCAGACAGCGACGCCCGCGCAAAAGCAGAATACCTCCAGCACTACGTCTGCATCCTCCAACAGCAAGGATTGATCGCTGGCGCGTGCAGCCTTACGACCGCTGCAAGGCCCCGGTGACCAAGGTATGGCCGTGTTACCTTGTCTCCGCATGCGCAGCAAGGGCAGTCGCCACAAGGCTCGGCGCGATTCGTACCTGCCTGAAGGTGAGATCAACCGGCAGTTCCCATTGCCCCTCGGAATGCGTGAGCACCCGAAGTGAAAGTACCCGGCGCCCTTTGCCTTCTTGAGCAGCAATAAAATCGTCAGTCTTCGCTATGTACGGTGAAAGGAGGAACCCGCCCGCAGCCATCTCTGGAACGATGCGAGGATACGAAACCGACCCATCCGAAAGGCGAACTTCCAAGACAACTGGCGACAGCTTGTAGGCGGCACTGAGCGCTTTGCCGAACGGTGTCTTGCGGAAATGAACACTGAGCCAGACGGCTCCATCGATCGGTACTGGGACGGGATTCTCGACGTTCATCTCTGTTGCCACGGTCACTGGTGCACCGAACGTCATCGCGCGATGCCCGTCTTTCGTCAGCCATAGACGGTCACCAAGATTCTTTTTTACCGCATAGTCGGTGAGAAGCACGGGCCAACTATGAGCGTCTTCCATCGTGGCAATTCGCTCATCGAGCGGACTGACCGATAGAAATACGTTCTGAGGGGCTTTGCTTCCGTTGAGATGCTTAGCGTTCAATGCATCCAAGACCGGAAGGTATGCCGAATAGCTTTGGATGATCGGCCTCGGCGACCATTCGATCTTGTTTGCGAAAAGGATCGAGATCTCGGAGGGATATACGTCGGACGGTCCGGTCACACCGGCTAGCGGAGTGTGTGCTTCGATTCTCGCGTTCGCCTTATTGAATGCTGCGAGCAAAGCGTCCGGTTTGAAAATCCTTGTCTTAATCCCGTTGAATGTGCCATTCAAGCGTTTTGTGACACGCGTTGACAGGTTCGCTGCCGTCGAATTCGGGGCAGTCGTCGACGCTTCGATTGCATACCAGCCGGCAATCGATATGAAAATCGCAAGGGCACCAGTCTGCCAGGCGGTCGTGCCCGCAACGCAGAAAGCCAACAGCAGCAAAGCGGCGGCGGAAATCAGTGGGTGTACATCCTGACGTACGAACCCAGCTTTGAAGGCCACGGCTGAAAACAAAGCCAATCCAGCGAGGGCGATGATGTCTTGAAGCTTCGGCCTCCATCTGAATGACGCGGCGAACGACAGCAGTAACGCAGTGCACGTAGCAACATATGTCCACACGGGCCAAGCAGGTCCGTCCGACGCCATTGCGTCGGTATAGCCAGCAATAACCGGCCCCTGCATCTTTATGTAAGTCGGCAGGGCACCCAACGGTTGGCTACAAAGCAGCCATGTCACCAGCATCAACAGGAGCGGGAGCAGGACCACCAGAAAAGCGACCCTACGCCTGCCTTGAATCGCGGCGATTGCGCAGGCCATAAGAATGCCCGCGGCTGCGATCGCCGTGAGACTTCCCTTGATCAATGGCAGCAAACCCACGGCCGCCGCTCCGATATAGATGGCCGCGGCGGGAGTCCGACGCCATGCGCACAACATCACAAGCATCGGCAAAACCATGAATATCGGATCTCTGAAGTTCGAGAGCACCACAATCATGGGCAGCACGATAAGGAGAATCCGACGACGTTCAGAAACGAGGGCGTAAGCTGTTGTGCAGAAGCCGATTGCGACCACAGTGCTACCTATTAGCATGGTCATGTCGGTTTCCGGTCCGTACAAAGTCGTGTACACGGACGCCAGCGGACCGAACGTGAAAATCACGTCTCTCCCGAAAACCAGATGCTTCGCGACGGCCACGTTAAAGGCGTACGCCCACGACGCGTCAAGGCCGGGCTTCGGCATCCAAGGCATTAGTGGAACGATCAATAAACCAGCGAATAGAAGAGCAATACCGCAAAAAATGCGAACGCCTTTATTTGACGAGAGTTGAGCGTGTTTCTGCGAGATCGTCGCGTTGAGAGCGGACGTAGTTCTCAACCACAGCCAATATGCGGACCAAATTATGATTGGTATTAAGACGAGTCCAAGTCCAAGCAGCAAACCATCGACACTGTAATCCTGATAATCCATTGAGCCGCTCACTTCTCTTCTGCCGGGAAGTGTGGGTTCGGCGCCTTTGCAGTCGTGGGCTCGTAGCCAGGCTTTGGCTTAACACTTTGGTCGCGATCGGAAAGAGCCAGCATGACTGTCAAGATCACTGCGTATTTCATATGAGTGTCGGAAATAAGTGCGCGCAGTCTACCGTAAACGCTTCCTAAACCGGCACTTCGTGCGCCTCGCCGTTGCGTTAACCGCACGCCGGCGTGGAATGGCTCAGGAATCGTCAGGGTTTGCTGCTGACATCGGTTCCTCCCCCGACATAATTTGCGGCAGCCGCGGGAAATACACGTCGCACCGCTCGTGATGAGCGGTGGCGCTCCGCCGAGGACAATCCGCCAGCTCGGAGCCGAGGTCCGTCATCGGGAAGTCGTCTCCGAGTCGCGCGACTAGCTTGGCCACTCGATACCGGCCTTTGCGGTCGCACCGGGAGCACGCGACGTCGATGTGGCTCGCGCGCTCGGCGAGCTCACCAAGGAGAACGCTTCCGTTCTTACCCATCGCAAACCCGGACCTGATTTTCTGCGGCCGCGATCCATTGCGGTTGCTCGTATTCGTCGTCGTATTTGCTGACGATGCAATCGCAGTCTCCGCACATCCACCGATCAGGCACATCACCACCCGCCGGCTGAAACTCATCGCGCGTGAGCCGTCTCGCGCAGACCGGGCACCACATCGCCGTCAGTTCCACTTCCTCTCGTCGCGAACGCCATAGGCCCATGCCAGCCTCCCTGTACTGTATGTATATACAGTATCACGCGAGCGCGCGAGCCGCGCGTCTCCCACAAATATTAGAAACTTTCTAATATCGGCCCGCACTTGCCTAAATCTTGAGCACAAGAAAAAACCCGCGCCAGCCTTAGCTGACGCGGGTTTGTGTCTGGTCGGGGCGAGAGGATTTGAACCTCCGACCACCTGCACCCCATGCAGGTACGCTACCAGGCTGCGCTACGCCCCGAAAGAGCGAAAGTATATCAGAGAGAAACGGATAGTAGAACTGCTTCCAACAATTTCGCTGTTGCACTCACCAAATTCACTCGCGGTGGGTCAGAGCGTCAGCTCCGACTGCGTGTAAGGCGAGGTTTGAATCTGCACGGAGCCTTCGCGTTCCGTCTCGCTTCGACCGTGGACACCCTCGCGCGCGAAGCGCTGACGCCGACGAAATCTCAACGCAAGCAGCAGCGATATCGTGCAGGGAATCAGATACGTGACGATCCGTTCGCTCCACGCGATCCTCGATCCGAGGCTGTCGTAGCGAGTGCGTTCATGGAAATTCGCGGATGCGAAGACCATCGTCAGCGTAAAGTCCAGCAGCATCGCCAATACGCAGAGGGCCAGAAAAAGCAGTGCGCCGTTCCACTTCGGCGCGCCAAGGCTCGCGTTCAAGGCGCGACAGATAAAAAGCGCCAGGCCAAGCAAGGTCAGACTGAAGGCCAGGGGAAGCCAGGGAAAATCCATATCGCGCGTGCCTCGCGTGCGGGTAACAGGGAAGATCCCGGCGGCGCGCAAGATGAAACTTTTTGTCGCGTCTCGAGCGCCCGATCCGGAAGCGGGCGCGATCATCACACGCAAGACCTAACGCTTGAATGAGAGTATTCCTAATTACATAGGCCGATCGGCTAACGACTCCGACAAAAAGTCGATGAAAGTCCGTACCTTGGTCGTCATGTACTTTCGGCTCGTGTACACCGCATACACGGACGGCGCGAACGCCGTGTAGCTCGGCAGCACGCGCACGAGCGAGCCTGAGGCCAGCTCGGGTTCGACGATCCACGCCGGAAAATACGCGAGGCCGAGCCCCGCGCGCACGAGTTGCAGCGCCATCGACGTATCGTTGGTCTTGAGCACAGCTTGATTCTTCACGGTGAACACGCCGTCCGGTCCCGTCAGCGTCACGGTGTCGACGTTCGTGTACGTCGGCAACACGAAGCGATGACGCGCGACATCGTCCGGATGACGCAGCTTGCCGTGCTGTTCGAGATAGGCGCGCGAGCCGGCGAGCACGAAGGGCATCTTGCACAGCGGCCGCACGATCAGCGAAGGCGACGGCTCGGATGTCGCGCGGATCGCCATGTCATAGCCTTCCTCGACCAGATCGACGAAGCGGTTCTCCAGCCGCAGATCGACGAGCACGCCCGGATAGCGCGCCTGATACGCGACGAGCAGATCCGCGAACGTGCGATTGGCGAACCAGCCCGGTGCGGTGACCTTGAGCACGCCTTGCGGCTGCGCGGTCTGCACGCCGACTGCCGCCTGCGCGGCCTGCAGGATGTCGAGCGCCTCGCTGCACTGCTCGTAATACACGCTGCCGGCCTCTGTGAGGCTCAGATGGCGCGTCGTGCGGTTCAAGAGGCGCACGCCCAACTGACGTTCGAGATTGGCAACGTGCTTGCTCGTCATCGCGGTAGAGATGTCGAGCCGCTCGGCGGCTTTCACGAAACTTCCCGCCTCGACGACTTCACGGAACACGCGCAGGCTGGTCAGAGCGTCCATCGATCATTTCCTGTTCGGAAACAAAAAGCCAATGTTAACCGGATTTATCGACGGACGATGCCTGCCTAGACTGCGAGCATTAACCATCACAGGAGTTTCGCGATGTCTACGACTCAAGTTCCCTCAGCCGTGTCCCGCGTACCTGCGCTAGCCGGCTACGCTCACGCTCTGTTGCGCATCGTCGCGTCGTATGTGCTGCTCACGCATGCGAGCGCCAAGCTGTTTCATGTTCCGCACATCGCGATGTTCGATGGCTTGCCGCTCTTCTCGTTGCTCGGCGCGGCGGGCGCCATTGAACTGGTTGGCGGCGTGCTCGTGTTGATCGGCTGGTTCACGCGCGCGGCGGCGTTCGTGTTGTCCGGTGAACTCGCGTTCGCCTATTTCCTCGGACATGCGCCGAATGGACACTTCTTCCTGCCGCTGCTGAATCAGGGCGAGCCGGCCGTGCTGCTGTCGTTCATCTGCCTGTTCATTGCGGCGGCGGGGCCGGGCGCGTGGAGCATCGACAATCGGCGGTGAAGCTATTTCGGCCACTCGTCGAGCTCGTCGTTGAAGAGTGAAGCGACGATCCGGCGCAGCCACATCGTGCGCGCATCGTTATGAAACTTGCGATGCCAGTGCTGCTTCAGATCGAAGCGCGGCAGCGCGAGCGGCGGCTCGGCGAGCGTGATCGACGCATGCTCGGCCACATACGCGAAGCCGATCGCGTGCGGCACCGTCGCGATCAGATCGGTGCGCGACAGGATGAACGGCAGGCTCATGAAGTGCGGCGTCTCGAGCACCGCACGGCGCCGCACGCGTTCCTTGTCGAGAAAATTTTCCAGGATCTCCTGACTGCGGCCTTCGGCGCGCACGACGGCGTGGCCGCATTCCATGAAGCGCGCGAGCGTGAGCGGCTCGCTCGCGTACGGATGATCGCGCCGCATCAGACAGATGAAGCGATGCGAAAAAAGTCGCTGCTGAAAGAAGTTGTTGCCGCGCAGATCCGGGAAATAGCCGACCGCAAGATCGATATCGCCCGATTCGAGCCCGCGCTCGACATCCCCGTGCGACGCCGACACCGAGCGCAGATTCGCATTCGGCGCCTCCTTCGCGAACGCTTGCAGCAGCCGCGGCAGGAATACGATTTCGCCGACATCGGATAGCGCGATCGAGAAAGTCTCCGTGCTTGTCGACGCATCGAAGTGCTGCCGGTCGAGCAGGCCGCGTTCGATGCGCGCCAACGCCTCGCGCGCAGCGGGCACGAGCGCGATGGTGCGCGGCGTCGGTTCCATGCCGCGCGAGGTGCGTACGAAAAGCGGATCGTTGAAGTATTCGCGCAGGCGCGCGAGCGCCGTCGACACGCGCGGCTGGCTCACGCCGAGCCGTTCGGCCGCGCGGCTCACGTTGCGCGTTTCCTCGATGGCGACGAGGTAGGGAATCAGATTGAGATCGAGGTCGTTCATGGCGCGATGCTCCGCCAACGATGTTGGCGCGCGGCGATTCCCACGTCAACGCGCGCCATCAGCCGCGCCGCGCGACCATGTCCGACACGCGCTGAGCCGCTTCCTGCAACGGCTCCAGAAACGCTTTCACCATCTGTCTGGCGTTTTTGCGCTGGGCGTTTCCGCTGATGTTCAGCGCCGCGATCACGCGTCCCTGCCGGTCGCGGATCGGCGCGGACATCGAAATCAGCCCTTCCTCCAGTTCCTGATCGACGATCGCCCAGCCCTGGCGGCGCACGATGGCGATCGCTTCCTTGAGCGCGTTCTTGTCGACGACCGTGCGCGGCGTGCGCGCGACGAGCGGGCTCGAATCGAGCACTTCGTCGAGGCGCGCTTCGTCGAGCGCGGCGAGCAGCACGCGACCCATCGACGTGCAGAACGCGGGCAGGCGGCTGCCGATCGACAGATTCTGCGTAATGATCTTGTGCGTCGGCACGCGCAGGACATAGACGATTTCCGCGCCGTTCAGCACCGCGGCCGAGCAGCTTTCGTGAACCTGCTCGACGAGGTCTTCCATCACCGGCTCCGCGAGATTCCAGAAGGGCATCGAGGTCAGGTACGCGAACCCGAGGTCGAGAATCTTCGGCGTCAGTTGAAAGAGACGCCCGTCGGCTTCGACATAGCCGAGCGCCTGCAGCGTCAGAAGAATGCGGCGGGCGCCCGCGCGCGTGAGGCCCGTTGCCGCGGCGACATCGGTGAGCGTCTGGGCGGGGCGGTTCGCGTCGAACGAACGGATCACCGCGAGCCCGCGTGCGAAAGACTGAACGTATGCGTCGCCGGGGCGCGTCTGCGTGTCTTGCGGCTCGGCATCTGGATTGGGCGTGGCTGGATTCTTCATAAGGCTCGTCACGAAAGGGGCGAACGGTCTGCGGCTTCAGTGAAAACCCGCAGTTTGCGCATGCTTCGTTGACACGACAACGAACGCGGGACTACTATGCCGATGTTCGCTAAACGAATCCATGTTCGCATGACGAACATTTTGAAGCAAGTCTGATTACCAACTGGTAAACCCGAATTCGAGGCGCGATTTTCAAATCGGCGCCCGAGACAGGAGAAGGAACGGCACATGATCAACAAGATTTTCGATTCGCTCGCCTCGGCCGTGGCCGACGTCCACGACGGCGCGACCATCATGATCGGCGGTTTCGGTACGGCGGGCATGCCCTCCGAGCTGATCGACGCGCTCATCGAGCAGGGCGCGCGCGAACTCACGATCGTCAACAACAACGCCGGCAACGGCGACACGGGCCTGGCTGCGTTGCTCAAGGCGAAGCGCGTGCGCAAGATCATCTGCTCGTTCCCGCGCCAGACGGATTCTTATGTATTCGACGCGCTGTACCGCGCGGGCGAAATCGAACTGGAACTCGTGCCGCAGGGCAATCTGGCCGAGCGCATCCGTGCGGCGGGCGCGGGCATCGGCGGCTTTTTCACGCCGACCGGCTACGGCACGAAGCTCGCGCAAGGCAAGGAAACGCGCGTGATCGACGGCAAGCACTATGTGCTCGAAGCGCCGCTGCATGCGGATTTCGCGCTCGTGAAGGCATTCAAGGGCGACCGCTGGGGCAATCTGGTCTATCGTAAAACTGCGCGCAACTTCGGCCCGATCATGGCGAGCGCCGCGAAAACGGCGATCGCGCAGGTCTCGAAGGTCGTGCCGCTCGGTGAGTTGGACCCCGAAAACATCGTGACGCCGGGCATCTTCGTGCAGCGCGTCGTGGAAGTGCCGCAAGCCGTGCATCAAGCCGAACTCGCTGCTTAAGGAAGGACGAAAAGCCATGAAGAAACTCACTCGTGACGAAATGGCCAGGCGCGTGGCCGCGGATATTCCCGAAGGCGCATACGTGAATCTGGGCATCGGCGTGCCGACGCTCGTCGCCAATCACCTCGCGGCGGATCGCGAAATCTTCCTGCACAGCGAAAACGGCCTGCTCGGCATGGGCCCGGCGCCCGCTGCCGGCTCCGAAGACGACGAACTCATCAACGCCGGCAAGCAACATGTGACGCTGCTGACGGGCGGCGCCTATTTTCATCACGCCGACTCGTTCGCGATGATGCGCGGCGGCCACCTCGACTTCTGCGTGCTCGGCGCATTCCAGGTGTCGGCGACGGGCGATCTCGCGAACTGGCACACCGGCGCGCCCGATGCGATTCCGGCCGTCGGCGGCGCGATGGACCTCGCGATCGGCGCAAAGCAGGTCTATGTGATGATGGAACTGCTGACGAAGCAGGGCGAAAGCAAGCTCGTCGCGCAATGTTCATATCCGGTGACGGGCGTCCAGTGCGTGGATCGCGTGTACACGGACCTCGCCGTGTTCGACGTGACGCCGGAAGGCTTCGTCGTGCGCGAGATCGTGGAAGGTCTGTCGTTCGACGAATTGCAGAAGCTGGCCAAGGTGCCGCTTCAATACGCGCCGCTGACCGAAGCCGTCTGACGCCTGAGAGACATAAAGGAACTGGAGCAACTGATGAAAGAAGCTTTCGTATGTGATGCCATCCGCACGCCGATCGGCCGTTACGGCGGTTCGCTGTCCTCCGTGCGCGCCGACGATCTGGGCGCCGTGCCGCTGCGTGCGCTCGTCGAGCGCAACAAGGAAGTGGACTGGGAAGCGGTGGACGAAGTGATCTACGGCTGCGCGAATCAGGCGGGCGAAGACAACCGCAACGTCGCGCGCATGTCGGCGCTTCTGGCCGGACTTCCGGTCGGCACGCCGGGCTCGACGGTGAACCGCCTGTGCGGCTCGGGCATGGACGCGATCGGTGTCGCGGCGCGGGCGATCAAGGCAGGCGAGACGAGCCTGATGATCGCGGGCGGCGTCGAGAGCATGAGCCGCGCGCCGTTCGTGATGGGCAAGGCGACGAGCGCGTTCTCGCGTTCCGCCGAAATTCACGACACGACCATCGGCTGGCGTTTCATCAATCCGCTGATGAAGAAGCAGTACGGCGTCGATTCGATGCCCGAGACCGCCGAAAACGTCGCGGACGACTACAAGATCAGCCGCGCCGATCAGGACGCGTTCGCACTGCGCTCGCAGCAGAAGGCGGCGCGCGCGCAGAAGGACGGGACGCTCGCACAGGAAATCGTCGCGGTGACGATTCCGCAGAAAAAGGGCGATGCGCTCGTCGTCGACCGCGATGAGCATCCGCGTGAAACGAGCCTCGAAGCGCTCGCCAAGCTCAAGGGCGTCGTGCGTCCGGACGGAAGCGTGACGGCCGGCAACGCGTCGGGCGTGAACGACGGCGCGGTCGCGATGCTGATCGGCGACGAGGAAAGTGCTAAGCGCCACGGTCTCACGCCGCGCGCGCGCATTCTCGGCCTCGCGACCGCGGGCGTGCCGCCGCGCGTGATGGGCATCGGCCCGGGTCCGGCGTCGCAGAAGCTGCTCGCGCGTCTTGGCATGACCATCGACCAGATGGATGTGATCGAGCTGAACGAAGCCTTCGCGTCGCAAGGACTGGCGACGCTGCGCATGCTCGGCGTCGCCGACGACGATCCCCGCGTCAACCCGAACGGCGGCGCGATCGCGCTGGGCCATCCGCTAGGCGCGTCGGGCGCGCGGCTCGTCACGACCGCGAGCTACCAGCTTCATCGCACCGGCGGCCGCTTTGCGCTGTGCACGATGTGCATCGGCGTGGGCCAAGGCATCGCGATGATCATCGAGCGCGTCTGACGCAATGTTCGCATCCACGGGACGTCTCACCGATCTCGTGTGCGGCAACGCCGCCGCGAACGAGATCTGGTCGCCGCGCGCGACCGTGCAGGCGATGCTCGACGTCGAAGCCGCGCTCGCGCGTGCGTCGGCGCTGCATCGCGTGATTCCGCCGGGCGCGGTCGAGGCGATCGTCGCCGCATGCAACGCGGACAACATCGACGGCGACGCACTGATGACCGGCGCGCAAGCAGGCGGCAACCTCGCGATTCCGCTCGTCAAGCAATTGACGGCCGTCGTGAAGGCGAGCGATGCCGAAGCCGCGAAGTATGTGCACTGGGGCGCGACGAGTCAGGACATCATCGATACGGGCGTCGTGCTGCAATTGCGCGCGGCGCTCGATCTCTTCGATGCCGACCTGCGTTCGTTGTCCGATGGGCTCGCGCAGCAGGGCGACCGGCATCGCGCAACGCCGATGATCGGCCGCACGTGGCTTCAGCAAGCGCTGCCGATCACGCTCGGCCTGAAGTTCGCGCAATGGCTCGATGCGGTGACGCGTCATCGCCAGCGTCTTGCGGAGTTGAAAGCGCGCACGCTGGTGCTGCAATTCGGCGGCGCGGCGGGAACGCTCGCGAGTCTGCGTGACAAGGCGCTGCCGGTTGCGGCATCGCTCGCGCAAGATCTGAGACTGACGCTTCCCGCGCTGCCTTGGCATACGCAGCGCGACCGCATCGCGGAAGCGGCGTCCTTCTTCGGCATGTTGACGGGCACGCTGGGAAAAATCGCGCGCGACATTTCGCTCATGATGCAGACCGAAGTCGGCGAAGTCGCGGAACCCGCCGCGGCAGGCAAGGGCGGTTCGTCGACGATGCCGCACAAGCGCAATCCCGTCGGCTGCGCCGCGGTGCTCACCGCCGCGACACGCGCGCCGAACCTCGTCGCGACGATCTTCGCCGGCATGGTTCAGGAGCACGAGCGCGCATTGGGTGGCTGGCAGGCCGAGTGGGAGGCGCTGCCCGACCTCGCACGCCTGACGGCCGGGGCGCTTTCGAACATCGTAGGCATCGTTGCGGCGATGGAAGTCAACGTCGAACGTCTCGCGCACAACCTCGATGTGACGAACGGCCTCGTGCTCGGCGAAGCGGTGATGCTCGCGCTCGGCGACGCCATCGGCAGGCTCGATGCGCACAAGCTCGTCGAAGGCGCATCGAAGGCGTCGGTCGCGAAGGGCACGTCGCTCTTCGACGAACTCGCCGCGAACGAAACCGTCACGCGCCATCTCTCGCAAGATCAATTGAAGCAATTGCTCGATCCGGCGAACTACGTCGGTGAGGCGCAGGCGTTCGTCGCTGCCGCCATCGCGAGCGCTAACTCGAAACAACAGGAGCAGTAAAAACATGCCTCTTGCCGAAGTGAACGGAACGCGGATTCACTATCGCATCGATGCCACGGCGGGCGACAGCGCGCCGTGGCTCGTGCTGTCGAATTCGCTCGGCGCCGATGTCTCGATGTGGACGCCGAACATCGAGGCCTTCGCGAAGCACTACCGCGTGGTGCGCTACGACACGCGCGGCCACGGCCATTCCGACGTGCCGCCGGGACCCTACACGATCGATCAGTTGATCGGCGACGTGATCGGCCTCATGGATCATCTGAAAATCGAGCGCGCGAACTACTGCGGCCTGTCGATGGGCGGGCTGACCGGCATCGGTTTGGCCGCGCGTCATCCGGAACGTTTCTCGCGCGTCGTGCTGTCGAACACCGCCGCGCTGATCGGCTCCGACGCCGTATGGACGCCGCGCGCCGCGAAGGCGCGCGAGCCGGGCGGCATGCCCGCGCTCACCGACGCCGTGATCGCGCGCTGGTTCACCGCGCCGTTCATCGAGCGCGAGCAACTCGAGCTCGCAAATATCCGCGACGTGTTTCGCCACACCTCGGGCGATGGCTACGCGTCGAACTGCGAGGCGATCCGCGACGCCGATCTGCGCGACGAAGCCAAAACGATCAGGCTGCCGGTGCTCGTGATCGCAGGCACGCACGATCTGTCGACGACGGCCGAGCAGGGCCGCGAGCTCGCGGGTTACATCGACGGATCGCGCTACCTCGAACTGGACGCGGCGCATCTGTCGAACATCGAAAAGCGCGACGACTACACGCGCGCCGTCCTCGACTTCCTCGGAGAAAAGAAATGACCGACGACGAACGTTACGAAGCGGGGATGAAGGTGCGTCGCGCGGTGCTGTCCGATGCGCACGTGGACCGCTCGCTTGCGAATCGCACGGAGTTGACGACGGAGTTCCAGAACTTCATCACGCGCTATGCGTGGGGCGAGATCTGGACGCGCGATGGCCTGCCGCGCCACACGCGCAGCCTCATCACGATCGCGATGATGGTTGCGCTCAACCGCAGCGAGGAACTCGCGCTGCACTTGCGCGCCGCGAAGAACAATGGCGTGACGCAGGACGAAATCAAGGAAGTGCTGCTACAGACGGCGGTCTACTGCGGCGTGCCGGCGGCGAATTCGGCATTCCACCTTGCGCAGAAGATCTTCGACGAGGAAAGCAAGGCGTAATCGCGTAATACGGCTTCGAGAGGAACCGTCTCCGGGAAACCGGAGACGGTTTTTTTTGTTTCTGGACTCAGAACGCGTAGTACGGTCCCGGTCCGGCGGGCGTCGCGCGTCCGGCGAGCGCCGTGAACACGCGGCGCCCGTAGAAGAACGGCAAGCCCCAGTCGAAGTAGCCGCTCGCCGCGCCGGCGAGGTTGTCGAAGGCGAAGTTGCCTGTGCCGAACAATGCGGTCGATTGCGCGACGGTAAAGCTCACCGCGCTTTGTGCGCCGCTCGACGAGCGAATGGTCGCCGCGATCGTCTGCGGTGTGGACGGGCAATACCACACGCCGCATTTCGCAAGCGTCGTCGAAGGGAAGAAGACGCCGTTCGATCCGCTGTCGATGAAACTCGACCCATACTGGCTGCCGCCGAAATCCGTCGTGACGTAGCCCGACGACGAACTCGACTTGAGCACGGTCGCCGAGCCGAGCAGATTGTTCGACTGCGAGCCGATGCCGAAAGTCATCGTGCCGGTCACGGTCATCGCGCCGTTGTCCGGCACGTCGGGAAGCTCGATCAGCACGCCATTGTTGTCGGTGGCGAAGTTCGCGACCGGATTCGTCACCTGCTGGGCGACCGCCACCGTGCTCGAGACGCAGTTGCCCGCGATGCAGCTGTAGTACCAGCGCGGCATCGCGGTGACCGCACATCCCGCGCCGCAATCGGCGCTGAAGGGCCCGACGCCGAGAATGCCGTTCGCGCGCAAGGACGACGCGGAGAGCATCGGCAGACCGGACTGGGTGCAGTCCTGCGCGGTCGTGGGCGCGGCGCTGTCGGCGATCAGTTGGACGGAGGTCGAGCGCGCGACCTGGCCGGCGAGCCGCACGTCGGCCGTGCGTACCGCGCCCCACGTGTAACCCGAACCGAACACCGCGCATTCCGCAACGATCGCGCTTTGATTGCTGCCCGCGATCAGCGGCAAGGCAATCGACGGGCTGAGCGCGGAGGCAAGCACGCGCAGGCCATGCGAGCCGGTATCGACCTGAATGTTGTCGATGGTCTGACAGGTGTTCGTGCCGGGCACGCAGATCGTGACGCTCGTTTGCAGCATGTTGCGCGTGTTGGTGGGCGTGCTGGTGACGTGGATCGTCTGGACGTTGGGTGTCGTCGATTGCGGCAGGCTCGTGTCCGTGGACGCAGGCGATGGGGCGCTCGAGGGCGTGGCGGCGCTTGCCGCGGCCGCCGCGCTCGCGGTTGCGGGCGCGCTCGGTTGCGGGGGCGGCGCGGCGGAACTGTCGTTCGAGCCTCCGCCTCCGCCGCACGCGTTAAGCAGGGCGCAGAGCGCGAAGAGGGGCATCGAGTGGAGGGCGCGTGTGTTCATCGTCGGCCTCTCACTGGATGTCGCTCGATGTCACGCCCGCCGGCAGGCCGCTCGCGAGCCATGCGCGTCCGCTGAATTCGCGAAGCCGCACGCGATTTTCGACGACGAGATCGCCCTGCGCGACGCGCGTCGCATGCAGACCGGCGTCGCCGACCGACGCATTCGCGCCTTGCCTGAACGTCTCGAAGTGCGCGCCAAGCAGCGCGCCGATGTCCGGCATCGCCGGGCCGCGCCAGGAGACGCCGTACACCGCACCGCTCGTATCGACATATTCACGCACGACGATGCCTTGTTGGTCGGTCGTTTCGCGATATTGCACGAGTCCGCCCTGTGCCTGATGCACGACATCGCCTTGCGAGGCACCGGCGGCGCGCCCGGTCGCGCCGAGTTCCGCGCGAGCGGGCGCCGTCGCGCCGATCGTGAGAATCGCCAGGCCAGCGATCGCGTAGTGAGGAATTCTGATCTCTCTCATGTACTTTCTCCGTTATTTAGGACTCTTCTTGTTTTTGAGATGGGATTTTAGATGTAGAGCCCGGCAAAACGATACGGAGGAAGGCACGTGGCAGAGCGATCGATTCCCGTCGTACTAGCGATAAATTCGCCTATAAATCAGCAGGTTGCACACAGCGAAAGACCGAATTCCTGATTTTCGTGATTGTCATAAATTGTCAATGCGATGCCGGAGCGTCTTAAATACAAAATGCGCACGCGCTATTTGGCTGCTTTCAATCCGCATTCTGCGACACCGAGCAATAGGCAAGATGCGCGCGCTGCACGCGCTCGCCGGAGGCCGACCGGACCTCTTTTTTTCACGGCACACCGTCGGACCGGTAAAATGCTGGGTTGATCCACGGAAGAACGCCCGTGGCGTAGCGGAAGGATTTCTCCAAATGACAGATTTTCGTGTGACCAAGCGCATGGCTGCGCTTTTCGCGGTGGCCGGAATCGTGGCGGGATGCGGCAGCACCAATCCCAACGCATTCAACTACAAGAGCGATCAGCGTTCCAAACAGGTGTCTCTCGCCGTTCCGCCGAATCTGCTCGACGAAGCGGTCGACCAGCGCTCGCTGCCGCCGCAGGGCGGGCAGGCATCGCTCTCCGAGCTTCAACAAGTCCAGAAAGTCGCACCGAACGCGCCCACGGTGGTCCCGCCGGTCTCCGGCATGCACATTCAACGCGACGGCACCGAGCGTTGGCTCGTCGTCGATGGCAAGACGCCCGATCAGGTATGGCCGCAAATCCGCCGTTTCTGGCAGGAGCAGGGCTTCCTGCTCGTCGTCGATCAGCGCGACAAGGGTGTGATGGAAACGGACTGGAACGAAACCCATCCGCAGATTTCGGACGGCCTGATCCGTGACACGCTCGCCAAGGCAACCGGCAATTCGTATGTGACCGCTGAGCGCAACAAGTACCGCACGCGCCTCGAAACGGCACCGAGCGGCGGCACTTATGTGTTCATCAGCCAGAAGGGCATGCGCGAGGCGCTGACGGGCGTGAACAACGATTCCAGCCAGTGGCAGGCGCGTCCGAACGATCCGGCGCTGGAAAACGAATATCTCAAGCGTCTGATGTCCTCGCTCGCGATGGCCGATCAACGGACCGCTTCGGGCGGCGCGACGCCGCTCGACACGCCGGTTGCGGCAGGCGCAGCAGGCGCCGCAGGCGCGCAAGCCGCGAAGGGCGGTGATTCGAAGGCCGCGTCGGTTGCGGCACAGAATGTCGCGAACACGGGCAACTCGCCGATTCGCAACGAAGTCGTGCCCGAGGCCACGACCTCGCAACTGACGTTGCCGGAAGCGTATGACCGCGCGTGGCTGCGCGTGGGCATCGCGCTCGATCGCGCGAACTTCACGGTGGACGACCGCGACCGCAGCAAGGGCGTCTACTACGTGCGTTATGTCGATCCCACGGACAAGTCATCCGCGGAGCAGGGCTTCTGGAGTCAGGTGTTCCACGGCCGCAAGGAAATGAAGGCCAAGCAATATCAGGTCAACGTGCGCGCAGTCACGGAGCAGCAGACGCGCGTGGCGATCGTCGACGACAAGGGGAATGTCGATTCGTCCCCGCAGGCGCGCCAGATCATGGCGTTGCTCGCCGACCAGATCAGCTGAACGTACCGTCAGCCTGATCGCAGGGAAACCGCCTCGTCCGCGAGGCGGTTTTTTTATGCCCGCCGCACGCGCAAACGATTTTTTCAGCATGCACAGAAATGCGAGCGTCGCCCGAGAATTGCGCAGACAATTCTTTCTATCGGGAAATGTGCGCAAAAGCTTATAGAAATGAACGGGCGGACAGTACATTGCATCAATAGCGTCATTCACCCGCCCGAAGCGCTTCGAAAGCGCGTCATCAGGCGCGTCGCACTGGACAAACAGACGATTGGTTCGCTACGCGCGAACCCCGATGGCCCCGTCGCCTATCCTCGTAGGGCGACGGTTTTTGCCCGCGTTTCGCTTGGAACGCGGGCTTTTTCTTTGCGTGCGCTCATCGGATGTTTTCAGCGATCTCGGCGGAGCGCGGTTATGCTCGTGCTTTCATCGCTTCATTGAATAATGAGAACATTCATGTCGGAAGTTGCCGTCGTTGCTATTTTCGTCGCCAAGCCGGGCAAGGAAGAGGAACTGAGGCAGGTGCTCGAAGCCAACGTCGAGCCGACGCGGAAAGAACCGGGTGCGCTGCAATACGACTTGCACCGCGACATCAAGGAGCCGCGGCGCTTTATCTTCGTCGAGCGCTGGGAGAGCGAAGCCGCGCTCCAAAAGCACGGCGAATCGGCGCATATTCAGGCGTTTCGCGCCAAAGCGCCGGATCTGTACGAGCACGGCGAGGTCCGCGTCGCGAGCAAGATCCTCTGACGGTCGAGACCGTCTTCAGTGCGTTTCGTGCGGAACGTCGAGGATCAGGATGATGGTCCAGTCGGCGTCGCCGTCGTGGTGATACTGGCGCTCCGCGACGATGAACGGTTGTTGCTTGCCGCTCGGCCCGAGGAAGAGCACGTCACCTTCCATCGGCAGACATTCGACCGGCGGCAGCGCCAGATACGAGTCCTTGTTCACGTTGCGCGGCATCAGTTTTTCGATCTTGCGCGATGCCGCTTCGGTCCATTCGATATCGAGCTGGATATTGCTCATGCTGTCGTTCGCACGGTGAGTGCGCTCCACGGTTGAATCATTGAAAAGACGATGCGCAATGTAGCACACGCCATGCTCGATCCATGAGGCGCGCCAAACGAAAAAACGGCCCTGAGGCTAATGCCGTTCAGTTAGCGCTGCACGGCATTTTTGTTTATGGGGTGAGAAGTGGTTGTAAACGGAGCGCCGGGCTGT